>JACCRL010000024.1 GCA_013813605.1 Gemmatimonadaceae bacterium | reverse complement strand
GGTGCGGCGGTAATCACCGGCGCTGAGGATGCGCTCGCCCTCCTTGGATTATCTCCTGCGGCGCGAACGGCCGATCCGATTCTCCCCGAGCCCGAACGAAGCGTCTGGGCACTGCTTGGGGACGGCTATCGGGATCCGGATTGGCTCTCCGACCGCACCGGCCTCTCGATCGCGCAGTGCCTGGCGGTGATCACTTCGCTGGAAGTACGGGGCCTCATCGAGACCTCTCGCGCCGGAGAAGTCCGGCGCCGCTAGAGAGCGAGAGAGCGGCCGATCTATATTGAACGGATGCCGGCCCGACACCTCTACATCCACGTTCCGTTCTGCGCCCGGCGCTGCTCATACTGTGACTTTTCGATCGCGGTCAGGGCGGAGACCCCCGTTGACGAATACCTCGGAGCACTCAGGTCCGAGATCGCACTGGCGAGTCACGGAGGCCAGCTCGGGGAGCTTCAGACGGTGTACGTGGGGGGTGGCACTCCGTCGCGGCTGGGCGGTGAGGGGATCGCGCGGCTGATCGAGCTCGTCCGTGAGCACACGGTCATCGCCCCGGGCGCCGAAGTGACGATCGAGGCGAACCCCGACGACGTGACGCCGTCCAACGCCGAAGTCTGGGCTCGCGCGGGGGTCAATCGCGTCTCGGTGGGCGTGCAAAGCTTCAACGACGCTGTGCTCGCGTGGATGCACCGCACCCATGACTCGAGGCAGCCGGCGCGCGCCGTCGAGGCGTTGCGCGGCGTCGGTATCAACAACTACTCGCTCGATGTGATTTTCGCGCTCCCTGCCCATCTGCAGCGGGATCTGCGCGCCGACCTCACCCAGCTGCTCGCCCTCGAGCCGGCGCATGTTTCGATTTACGGGCTCACGGTAGAGTCCCACACTCCGCTGGCGCACTGGGCAATGCGGGGTGATTCGGTGGAGGGAAGCGAGGAGACGTACGAGGAAGATTTCCTGCTTGCCCATGAGCAGGTCACCGCGGCCGGATTCGAGCACTATGAGGTTTCCAACTTCGCGCTGCCGGGAAAGCGATCGCGTCACAACTCGACATACTGGACTGGCCAGCCATACGCGGCGCTCGGCCCGGCGGCCCACTCGTACGACGGAACCTTCCGCCGATGGAATGTGCGCGGGTACGCGCAGTGGATCCGCAACCTTGCCGAAGGAAAACCCGCGCACGAGGCCGAAGACCAGCTGACCGCCGAAAACCGGGTTTCCGAGGAGGTCTACCTCGGCCTGCGCACTACCCAGGGATTAATGGCGAGCGCCGCGGAACTCGAGCGCGCGCAGCCGTGGATCGCCGCCGGCTGGGCGCGGGCTGACAGTACGAAGCTCATTCTTACGCCAACCGGCTGGCTCCGGCTCGACAGCCTTGCCGCGGACCTGGCGGCGCTTCGTTCGGCGCAGGCCAACGAAACGCTGAGGAATGAGCGTAGTCGTTGCTATATTTGAAGTTATGACTCATGCCGAGCTGAACGAGCGCGAGCGGCGGGTGCTGGAGGCCGTGATTCAGACGTACGTCGAGACGGCCCAACCGGCCGGCTCGCGGAGCCTTGCCCAGAAGTTCGGGCTCGGCGTCTCCCCGGCGACGATCAGAAACACAATGAGCGACCTCGAGGAGAAGGGATATCTGTACCACCCTCACGCCTCGGCGGGCCGTGTGCCGACGGATGTCGCCTACCGCGTTTACGTGGATTCGCTCATTCCGGTCAGGCCTCCGGGGGCAACCGAGGCGCGGCGACTCACGGCGCAGATCACCACCGGCGGCTCAGCGGTCGAAGCGATCCTGCGGCGCGCAGCGCAGAGTCTGGGCGTAATCACCCAGGAGCTGGGAATCGCACTCGGTCCCCGCCTCGACAACGCCGTTCTCGAGCGCGTCGAGCTGATCCGGCTTTCTTCGGAGCGGCTCCTCCTCGCCCTGACGCTGTCGGCCGGCGCGGTGCGCACGATCTTCGTCGACGTGCGCGGCGAGATCGCCGACGCCGCGATCTCTGAAGTCACGCGCGTTCTCAACGAGCGGCTCTCGGGGCTCACGATGCGACAGATCCGCGCTTCGCTCGGCGAACGGCTGCGCGATGTCGGTCCGACGCGCGAAGCGACCGAGCTGCTCAACATCTTCGTCGAAGAGGGCGACCAGCTGTTCGAGGCCGCACTCGAGCCTGATATGGACGCAGTGCTGCTCGGCCAGGCTTCGGTGCTCGCCGAGCAACCCGAGTTCGCGAGCGTGGACAACATGCGCAAGCTGGTCGCGCTGACCGAGACGCGGGAAAAGCTGGGCGAGCTGCTCCGGCGCAGGAGCGATGCGGGCGGCGTGTCGATCACGATCGGCAATGAGCACAACGATCCCAAGCTCGCGAGCTTCACCGTCGTCACGGCTTCCTACCACGCCGGTCCGCTCAGCGGCGTGATCGGCGTCATCGGGCCGACGAGAATGTCGTACGACAAGGTGATCTCGCTCGTCACGCACACGTCGGAGCTGGTGACCGACCTCCTAAAAGACACTTCACGATCACATGGCTGATTTTTACCTGACCCTCGGCGTCGAGCGAACCGCCGGCGCCGAGGAGATAAAGAAGGCGTACCGCAAGCTGGCGATGACCTACCACCCCGACCGCAACAGCGGCTCGCGCGAGGCGGAGGAGAAGTTCAAGTCCATCACCGAGGCGTACGATGTCCTGCGCGATCCCGACAAGCGCTCGATGTACGACCGGTACGGTGAGGCGGGGTTGCGCGGCGGCGGCGGATTTCAGCACGTCGATCTCTCCGAGGCGCTCAACATCTTCATGCGCGACCTTGGCGGGCTCGGGGGTTTCGGCGACCTGTTCGGCGGCGGATCCCGCGAGACCGGCCCGCGCAGCGGCTCCGACGTAAAGCTGGCGATGGCGCTCAAGCTCGAGGAAGTTGCTACCGGAGTCGAGCGCAGCGTGACGGTTCGGCTTCTCGAGCCTTGCGACCGCTGCGAGGGACGAGGTGCGGAGGCCGGCAGCTCGGTGACGACGTGCGGGACGTGCGCCGGTGCCGGGGAAGTGAGGCGCGCACAGCGATCGTTCTTTGGGCAGGTCGTGAGCGTCGCTCCGTGCGCGACGTGTTCCGGTGAGGGCACGATCATCGCCTCGCCGTGCAAGAAGTGCCGGGGTGAAGGGCGCATACGCGGAGAAAAGCAGATCGTCGTACGGGTGCCGGCGGGAGTCGCAACCGGACAGTACATGACGCTTCGTGGCGTTGGAAACGTCGGTCAGCGCGGCGGCCCGCGAGGAGACATCCTCGTCGTCTTCGACGTTGAAGAAGACCAGCGGTTCGAGCGCGACGGCGAGGATCTTTACTCGGAAGTGCTCGTGACCTATCCGCAGCTCGTGCTCGGCGCCGATGTCGATGTGCCGATGGTTGCGGGCAGCGTGACGCTTCACGTTCCGCCGGGAACGCAGAGCGGCCAGGTGTTCAACCTGCGCGGCCGTGGATTGCCGCGCATCAACTCCAGCTCGATGGGAGACCTTCACGTACGCCTGCAGATGTGGACTCCTGACGCGCTGAGCGATGAGGAGGCGACGATCATCCGCCGCCTGTCCGAGGTTCAGCAGGCACCGATGCCGCGCCCAAGGGGACTCTGGTCCAAGATCAGGGAAACGCTGGGCGCGTGAGCTGGACCGCGCTGCGCATCACTCCGGATCGCGCGCGTGAACGAGTCATCGCGGCGCTTTTCGAGGCTGGATCGCAGGGCATTCAGGAAGACGGAGCGGACATCGTCACGCATTTCCCGCCCGGCACGGACACCGACGGCATCGCAGCGGCGGTCCGCGCAGTTGATCCTGACGCAGCAATCCGAATGCTGAACGCACCTGACGTCGATTTCTCCGGCTGGCGTGCATCGGTCTCGTCGCACGTCGTGGGGAATCTCGTGATATCTCCGCCGTGGCTCGCCCACGAGACAGAGCCATCGCGCACGGTGGTGATCGATCCAGCAATGGCGTTTGGAACCGGCGAGCATCCGACCACGCGGGGCGTGATGCGGCTGATGCAGCGGACGCTCAGGGGCGGCGATGTGGTTGCCGATCTTGGAGCGGGGAGCGCGGCGCTGGCGATCGCTGCTGCTCGCCTGGGGGCGGCGCGAGTTGCCGCAGTCGAGCTCGATGGTGAAGCGATCGGCAACGCCGAGGAGAATGTCCGCGCCAACGAGGTAGCGGGGATCGTGTCCGTCATCGAGGGCGACGCGGAAGTCCTGCTCCCTCTGCTCGCTCCGGTGGACCTCGTCCTGGCAAACATTATCTCGTCTGTGTTGACGCTGCTGCTGCCAGTCATCCGCGGTGCGCTTGCTCCCGGGGGCAGGGCGATTCTCAGTGGCATCCTCGCCGAGGAACGCGATGACATGCTTGGGTTTATCGCGACCAACGACTTTGTAGTTCGAGATGAAGACATGGAGGACGTCTGGTGGAGCGTGACGATCTCGATCCCGTAGCCACTTTCTACTCCGGCGATTCGTTCTCGCCGGGTGCGACCGTAACGCTTTCCGGGGAAGCGGCGCACCACATCCGCGTCGCCCGCGTTGCTGTGGGTGATGCTGTTGCGCTCCGCGACGGAGCGGGTTGCGCGGCTCTCGGAACTCTTGTCAGGGCGGGTAAGACGTCGGCGATGGTGGACGTGCACAGTGTGCGCGAGCTTCCGCGTCCGGCTCCGATCCACCTTCTGGCGCCGGTGGCGGACCGCGAGCGCATGCTCTGGCTTGCGGAGAAGGTGACCGAGCTCGGAGTTACGAGCTGGAGACCTGTGATGTGGAGGCGCTCAAAGAGCGTCTCTCCCCGCGGCGAGGGGCCGATGTTTCAGGCGAAGGTGAAGGCGCGGATGGTCTCGGCGATGCTTCAGAGCGGCGGCGGCTGGCTTCCCGACCTGTTTCCCGAAGCAACGGTTGAGCGCGCGGTGGCCGCGGCACCACTCGGAACGCGAATGCTGCTCGACAGGGATGGGGAGCCGATTGCCGCCCTTCCGTTCCGTGGCCCTGTCACCATCGCGCTGGGGCCCGAGGGTGGGATGGAGCCCGCCGAGCGGGATGTGCTGATCGGCGCCGCGTTTCTTCCTGTGAGGCTCGCGCCAAACACGCTACGTTTCGAGACGGCCGGCGTTGCCGCGGTCGCAATCGCCGCCTCGTTCGCGTCCTCGTCCCGACAACCAAATGGCTGAGCCCTGCATCTTCTGCCAGATCGTGCGCGGAGAGATACCGACGCAGCTGATGGCCAACACGGGCGATTGCGTTGCCTTTCGTGATCTCAACCCGCAGGCCCCAACCCACATCCTCATCATCCCGAAGAAGCACATGGCTTCCCTCGACGACGCGATGGATGGACAGGTGCTCGGCAAGATGTTGGTTCTCGCCGCATCGCTGGCGCGGCAGGAAAAGATTTCGCGGACCGGATACCGGACGGTGATCAACACCGGCGCGGACGGGGGGCAGAGTGTTGCGCACCTCCATCTGCACCTTCTGGGCGGGCGGGCGATGGCCTGGCCTCCCGGGTAGTTGATTCGGGGTTCTTACCGCGTGGCCGCCCACCACAAACAAAAGCAGGGAGCTGGAAGCGTTGCAGCTTTAAGCTCTTAAGCTTCCATACTGGCGTTACAGTCACTCGGCGTCTGAGATCGTCGTTCCAGTCGAGTCCCTCCGCGGCGCAGAACCCCGACCCACCCGAGTCCCAGACTCCGACGGAACAGCTAAATAGCTTGGAACTGCAACGCTTGCCGCTCCCTGCTTTGGTATTCGAGGGCTTTGCGGATGCGCGCTCCCCGCCTCCCTCAGCCTTAAGGTTGACCCTCCCCTCTGCCCGGGGTAGTTTTCAGGTCTATCCTGCAGCCGGCGCCACAAGCGTCAACGAAGGGGGGAAGTAGATTTTGTCGGAAGTCATCATCCATGACGACGAGAACTTTGAGCGCGCACTGAAGCGCTTCAAGAAGAAGTGCGAAAAGGCGGGCATCCTATCCGATCTCCGCAAGCATCGTCATTACGAAAAGCCAAGCGAGCGCCGCAAGCGCAAGCTGAACACGGCGATGCGCAAGAACCGTCGCACTCGCCACGCCTAGCGTGGCTGAGCTGCTCGCCCGTCTTCAGGGCGACCTCAACACCGCCCGAAAAGCGCAGGACAAGCCCGGCACGCTGCTGCTGAGCACGGTGCTGTCGGAGATCAAGAACAAGAAGATCGAGCTGAGGCGCGAGCCGGGCGACATCGAAGTGATCGACGTCCTGCGCAAGTCGATCAAGAAGCGTCGCGAGTCGATCGAGATGTACGGCAAGGGCGGTCGCCAGGATCTCGCCGATAAGGAAGCGGCCGAGGCCGCCGCGCTGGAGAAGTATCTTCCCGCGCAGGTGCCCGACGAAGAGCTGCGTGCCGCCGTGCGGGCCGCAATCGCCGGGGGAGCGACACAGATCGGCGCGGTCATGGGCAAGGTCCTTCCGCAATTCAAGGGGCGCGCCGAGGGTGGGGCCATCAACGCGATCGCTCGCGAGGAGCTGGGCAAGCAGGGGTGACCGAGAGAACCAGAAGCAAAGAAAACCCGAGCCGGCGACCTACTTCGCCCGCTCGGGTTTTGCCTTTTCGGGGTAGCAAAGAGCGATGAACGCGCACGCCCTCAACGTCCTCGAATTTTCGCGCACGCTCGCCCTCGTCGCTGACCGTGCCGGCTCTCCGCTCGGCGCCGATCGCGTGCGGGAGCTCCGTCCCGAAGCTGACGCGAAAGCGGTCGATCGCGAGCTGGGTCGCGTCGCCGCGGTGCGGTCGCTGCTCACGGCTGACGAGCCGTGGCACCTGTACGGCGTCCCCGATGCGCGCCAGGCACTTGCCCGGCTGCGCGTCACCGGCGCGACGCTTTCCGCGCCCGACATCAGAGCCGTCGGCGCACTCGCGGCGAGCTCACGCGCGACGCGAGAATCGCTTCGTGGGGATCGCATTCCGGCGATGGCGAGCGCGGTTCTGTCGGAGCAAATCGCGCCGCTTCTGTCCGAGAAGCAGCTGGAGACCGCGATACAGGGAGCGATCGACGACGACGGGGAGGTGCGCGACGATGCATCTCCGGCGTTGCGCCGTATCAGGCGTGAGCTCAAAGGATCGCAGGGAGAGCTCGTCAAGATGCTGGAGAAGGCGATGGCGAAGCTCGAGCCGCACCAGCGTGTTGCCGACATGTCGGTGACCGTCAGGAACGGCCGCTACGTCATTCCCGTGCGCAGGGAGGCGCAGTCGGCGGTCGGCGGAATCGTGCACGATGCGTCGGCGACGGGCGGAACGCTGTTCGTCGAGCCGCCCGCCGCCGTGGAGGCGTCCAACCGCATCCGCGAGCTCCAGGGCGAGGAGATCGAGGAGGTCGACCGAATCCTCGCCGCACTCACGGATCAGATCCGGCCACATCATGAGGGACTGACAAATTCGCTCGAGGCGCTCGTCACGCTCGACTCGCTCGTCGCGCGCGCGCGGTACGCGATCGAGTTCAGCTGCGCGCAGGTCGATCTTGGCGACGCGGGTAAGGGTTTTCACATCGTCGCGGGAAGGCACCCATTGCTCCTCGCGCAGGGAATCGACGTCGTCTCGTTCACGCTCGAGATGGGAGAGGACGAGAGAACACTTCTCATCTCCGGACCCAACACCGGTGGCAAAACTGTACTTCTGAAAGCAGTCGGGCTCTTTTCCGCGCTCACGCAGGCCGGTGTTCCGGTGCCCGTCGCGAGCGGATCGCGCATCGCGGTGTTCGACGACATCTACGCCGACGTTGGCGACGAGCAATCGATATTCGCGAGCCTCTCGACGTTCAGCGCCCACCTGCGGAATCTCTCCGAGGTCCTCGAGTCCGCGACCGGCAACTCGCTCGTGCTCATCGACGAGCTCGGCTCCGGTACCGATCCGATCGAAGGTGCCGCGCTCGGCGGCGCGATACTGGAAGCGCTCACCGTCCGTCGCACTCTGTCGATCGCCACCACCCATCTGGGCGCGCTCAAGGAGCTGGCGACTGAAGTACCGGGCGTGGTGAACGCATCGCTGCAGTTCGATCCGGTTGCGCTCGCTCCGACTTACCGCCTCACGAAGGGTGTCCCTGGCCGCTCGTATGGAATCAGCATCGCGAGAAGGCTGCGCCTCCCCGATTCCGTGCTGAAGCGCGCCGAAGAGCGTATACCTGTCGATGAACGGCGCGTAACCGCCCTGCTCGCCGACCTCGAGGCGCGCGAGAAGACGTTGACGGCGCTCGAACGCGAGGCGATGGAATCAGCCGGCGACACTGCGGAGCGCGCGCGGCGGGTCGCCGAGCGCGAGCGCAATGTCGGGGAGAGGGAGCGCGATGTCGAGCGCAGCAGCAGGCGAGAGGCCCGCCAGTATCTTCTCGAGGCGCGTGCCGAAGTCGAGCGCACGATCAAGGAGCTGCGCTCGTCGGCGGACGAATCTGAAACGCTGGCGCGCGAAGCCCGGCGCCGAATTGAGAAGATGGCGGATGACCAGGGCCGGGCACTCGACACGATGGTGCGTGCGGAAGCGGGTACGCGGGCGACCGCGCCGGGCGGAGGGAATATTTCAGTTGGCGACTTTGTGGAGGTCGAAACGCTGGGTGGCAGGGTCGGGCGTGTCGTCGAGATTCGCGGCGACGAAGCGGTGGTGGCGGTCGGCGTCATGAAAATGGCGGTGCCCCGCGTTTCGCTTCGTGCTTCGAGCGTCACGAGAGCGACGCCGGAAGTGGCGGTGGCGGTGCGCGGAGACTTGCCGGAAGTGCACGCGCCGAGCGAGATCGATGTGCGCGGCATGAGGGCGGGCGAAGTCGAGGACGTGGTGATGCAGGCCGTCGATGCCGCGGTGAGGGCTGACCTGCGCGCCATCCGCATCATTCACGGCAAGGGGACAGGCGCGCTGCGCGAGCGTGTGGCGGAAATGCTGAGCAAGGAGTCGCGCGTCGCGAACTTCCGGCTCGGTGCGTGGAACGAGGGTGGTGCCGGCGTGACTGTCGCGGAGCTCGGATGATCCCGGACGAAGTCGTCGAGCAGGTGCGCGACGCGGCCGACATCGTCCAGATCGTGGGCGAGTACGTGAACCTGAAGCGGCAGGGCACCGATTTCCGCGGTCCCTGTCCCTTCCACCAGGGAACACACCGGAACTTCTCCGTCTCGCCGAAGAAGCGGATGTACTACTGCTTCGTGTGTCACGAGGGCGGGGACGTATTCAAGTTTCTGCAGAAGCGCATCGGCGTCGAATGGCCCGCAGCGGTCAAGCTCGTCGGCGAAAAGGCGGGGATCGAAGTCCGCGAAGTAGACACGCGCCGCGAAGGCCCTGATCCGCGCGAGCCGCTCTGGGAAATCAATGCGACAGCCGCGGGTTACTTCCAGAAGATTCTCTGGGACGACCCGTTCGGGGCGACGGCGCGTGAGTACCTGGCTCAACGCGGAATCTCGCGGGAGACGGCCGACCAGTTCGGAATCGGGTTCGCGCCGCGTGAGATCGGCCTGATGCGGAACTACATGAACACGTTGGGCTTCGATGACGCGCGTCTCATCGACGCAGGCCTGCTGGTAAAGGGCGAAGAGGGAAGCGAGCCGCGGCCGCGTTTCAGGGCACGGCTGATCTTCCCGATTCTCGACTGGATGAGCCGCCACGTCGGTTTCGGCGGACGGCTGCTCGGACCGGGCGAGCCCAAGTACCTGAACTCGCCCGAGTCTGCCGTTTTCTCGAAGGGGAAGCTGCTGTACGGACTGAACTGGGCGAAGAACGACATCCGCCGCGAGGATCAGGCGCTCGTCGTCGAAGGTTACTTCGATGTTGCGCAGCTGATGGCGGCGGGAGTGACGACCGCGGTCGCGCCGATGGGAACGGCGCTCACCGAGGCGCAGGCGGTGCTGCTGCGCAAGCTCACGAAGAATGTGTTTCTGCTCTACGACAGCGACCGCGCCGGACTGAAAGCGACGTTCCGGTCGGGCGACGAGCTCCTTGCGCAGGGCGTGTCGGTGCGTGTGGTGACACTCCCCGATGGTGAGGATCCAGACACGTTCGTAAAGGCGAACGGCGCGCCGGCGCTCGTCGAGCGACTCGGCGGCGCCATCGATGTGTTCGAGCGAAAGATCCAGCTGCTCGACCGCGCCGGGTGGTTTGCCGAGCTGCACAAGAAGCGGCGCGCCCTCGACCGCCTGCTGCCGACGGTACGCGCGACGAGCGACCTCCTGACGCGCGATCTTTATCTCGGGCGCGCGTCCGAGGTTATGGGTGTGGCGCGGGAAGTACTGGAGCGCGAGCTTGGTGCGCGCTCCGTTCCGAGCGTCGCTGCCGCACCGACTCCGGCGCCGGGAGCGGAGGCGCCGGCCGGACCGCGCATTTCCCCGGCCGCGCAGGTGCGCCGCGGAGACAAGCGAGCCCGGCATTCGGGCCGCCGGGCGTCTGCCGAGCGAGAGCTGGTGCGCGCGATGCTCGTGCTCCGATCGAGGGTTGAAAGCATGCCGGAGAAGCGGGGACCGGAAGGGTTTCACGATCCCGCATACCGGGCGATCTACGAGGCGCTCCTCAAGGCAGGAGCCGATTCAACGGTTGAGGATATCTGCGCGCATCTGGACGAGGAGGCCGTCGCAGTCGTCGAGGACCTTCTTGCCGCGGGCGGAACACAGCTCAATCCCCAGCGCACCATCGACGACAGCCTCGCGAAGCTGCACGCGCTCGATCTGGGGCGGGACATGTCGAGCATTCAGAGGCTCGTGCCGCTTGCCGGCGAAGCGGAGAAAGACGTGTTGATCGGAAAAAAGTATGCGTTGCAGAAGGAACGGGCGGAAACGAGCAACAAGAGTTCCTCATCCACTAATCAGGGAGGCTCGGAATGAGATCAAGGGGGGTGAATGCAGGCAGAGATTGACGCGCTGCTCGCGCTGCAGTCTGACGATCTCCGCATTCGTGAGATCGAGGACCAGATAAAGGCGCTCGATCCGCAGCTCGCCGCGCTCGATGCGCGGCGCGGCAAGGCGAGCGAGGCGCTGGCTCGCGCGCAGGCAGCGGTCCAGACAGAGGAGAAGAAGAAGCGCGAGCTCGAGGGACGCCTCGCGCAGCACAAGCAGATGCAGGAGCGGAACCTCCACGCGCTCGACGACGTGAAGCGGATGCGGGAAGCGACTGCCGCCACCGCGCAGGTGGATACCACGAAGCGGTTGATGGCCGAGGACGAGAGTGAGCTGCAGATCCTTGGCCGTCGGTTGTCGGACCTTAACGCGACAGTCGACGCTTCGTCAAAGGGCCTTGCCGACATCGAGAAAGAGCAGGAGGCGACGCGCCCCGACATCGAGGCGAAGCGCGCCGCGCTTCAGGAAGAGCTTGGCGGCGCGCGGAAAGAGCGCGACGGGCGATCGAGTGGTGTCTCGCGGCCGATGCTCAGCAAGTACGATCGCATCCGCAGCAAGAGACCGATGGCCCTCTATCCCCTGCAGGGAGGGTCGTGCGGCAACTGCGACACGGCGATACCACTTCAGCGACGCAACATGATGAGTGGCGGCGGGCAGATAGAAGTCTGTGAAGCGTGCGGCGTGCTGCTTTACTCGGGCGCATGACGAAGGCGAGCCGCCGAAGTGCTTGAGACGATAGCGAAAGATTCCGCGCTACCCCCGCCAGGTGCGGCGGCGCCCAGGCGCGCTGCGCGCTGGATACTGCCGACTCCGCCCGACGAGGCGGTGGTGACGGCTCTGGCGCAGGCGCTTTCGCTGCCTGCGACTGTCTGCCGGCTCCTCTTCATCCGCGGCTACGTCACCGCGGAAGAAGCAAAGCTGTTCCTCAGGCCGAGGCTCGACCGGCTGCACGACCCGCTGTCGTTCCTCTCGATGGATAAGGCGGTTGCGCGCCTCGCCGCCGCGGTCAATGGCGGAGAGCTGGTGTTCGTTCATGGCGACTACGATGTCGACGGCATCTGCTCGACGACGCTGCTCACGCGCGCCATCCGCGTCCTCGGCGGCAAGGCCGAGCCGTTCATCCCGCGGCGCATCGAGGATGGTTATGACCTGAGCGACGCGGGGGTCGATGCAGCGATCGCGATGGGCGCCAGGGTCGTGGTCACATGCGACTGCGGGACGAGCGCGGTCGCGCCGGTCGCGCGGCTGTGCAAGGCGGGCGTCGATGTCATCGTTACCGACCATCACCTGCCCGGTGGCGCGCTCCCAGAGTGTTTGTCGGTGCTCAATCCGAAACGGCAGGGCTGCGAGTATCCGGACAAGGACCTCGCCGCCGTCGGTGTCGCGTTCAAGCTCGCGCTGGCC
>JACCRL010000028.1 GCA_013813605.1 Gemmatimonadaceae bacterium | reverse complement strand
TGCCGACCGTCTCCGCGTCCCCTCGCATCACGGGCCCGGTGAGAGCATCATCCGGCAATGTCTCCCGCATGTTGGCCACAGCGCCACCGATCAGGCTCTCGACGGCGTGAAAGGCGCTCGCCTCCGTGACGCCGATTCCCTTGAGCAGGTGGCCGGCAACTGAAGCGAGCACTACTGGAAAGTTGGATGCGATCACGGCGGCGGCGTGATAGGCGGGCTTGCCGCCCGCCGGAATGTCGAGTGTCCGCGCGCCAAGGTGGCCGGCAAGACGCCGCGATGCGTTGCGCGCGCCATTGTCGCCGTCGATGCCCACCCATCCGCGCTTGAGAAGCCCCGCCGCGGTCTCCGGGTCCGCGAACGGGATGAGCGGATGAAAGGTTCCTGTCGCGAACCCCGCCTCGCTGAGAGCGCGAAGACCCGCCGGCTCCGCAATTGCCGACGTGTGAAGGACGACGCAGCCGCGCGCCATCTTGCCCGAGCCGGCGGCGTCGCTCAACTCTTTCACCGCGTCATCGATCTGGGGATCTCTCACCGCGACGATGATCACGTTCGCACTTGACATCGAGCCCGGCAGTAAGCCCGTCGACGTTGCGACCGCTGAGGGGCGCCGCCCGTGAAGGCCGACCATTTCTACCCCTGATGCGCGAAAGGCGCGGAACAGTCCGCGCCCCACGTGCCCCGGGCCAATGATAAAGACCCGTTTGCTCACCGCGAATCCGAAGTGTCCACGGGCGAGGGCTGCAGCGCCGCGCGTTTGAGCAGCTCCTGTCCGGTGCGCGCTCCCCTCGCCAGCTCCATCGCCTTGAGCAGCGGTTTGTCCGCCGCAGAGCGCCGCGCGAACTCTGCTTCGCGGCCGAACACGTAACGTGCGATGTCGAAGGCAATGACGCGCGAAACCAGCGCTTCCGCCTCGTCGTACCGCGACCGCGGCACCTCGACTCCTCTCGCACGCATCCGCTGCCAGACCTGATCTCGCATCTCTGAAGTCACGGCGAAATCGGGCGACGTCACCGTGCGCGCTGCCTTGAGATACAACGCGTAGTCGGTGACGGCATCCCTGAAATGCGCGCCGCCCGCCCCGAGCGCGGCGATAAACGCCAGCTCGGCCGGAGGGGCAACGCTGTCGCCGGCGAGGACATCGGGCGTGATGCCACCACCGCCGTAGACAGTACGGCCGGCACCCGTGCGAAAACGCTCGCGCCTCGGCGGCGGGAGATCGCCTTCGTCGTCAGCGGGGAGTGGCTTGGTGATCGAGCGGCCCGCCGGCGTGAACCACCGCGCGGTGGTAATCTTGAGCCCGCCTTCCGTCCCGAAAGAATAGACCGTCTGGGCGCTACCCTTTCCGTAGGTTGGCGTGCCTACGATCACGGCGCGGTCGTGATCCTGGAGCGCGCCCGCGACGATCTCTGCCGCGCTGGCGCTCCTGCCATCCACGAGCACGAGCAGCGGCAGCTGCGGCCAGCGCTCGGGAGCAGAGTCCGCAAAGGCGCGATTGGCTTCCGGTACCCTGCCGCGCATGCTGACGATTCTCTGCCCTGTCCCGAGGAAAAGGTCGGTGACCTTAACGCCCTGGTCGAGCAGCCCGCCGGGGTTGGTGCGCAGATCGAGCACGAGGGTCTTCATGCCGCGAGCCAACAGCGTCGTGATCGCGCCATTCAACTCCCTGACCGTCGAATCGCTGAACGCCTTGAGGTCGATGTAGCCGATGCCGTCGCCAAGCATGGATGCGCGGCGCACGGCGCTGCGATGAATCGTGGAGCGTACGACGGTGATCGGAATGGCCTCGGCGACTCCCGGACGCTCGACCTTGAGCGACAAGCGCGTGCCCGCCTTCCCGCGCAGCAGCTTCGATGCTTCCTCGTTGGTCCATCCGCGCGTGACCTTCCCCATGATCTCGACGATGCGGTCGCCGGACTGAAGTCCCGCCTGTTCCGCCGGTCCGCCGGCAATCGGAGCGACCACGATCAGCCAGCCATCGCGAACGTCCACTTCGATGCCGAGCCCCGCGTAATTGCCGGAGGTCGTTTCGTTGAGTCGCGCAAAGCGATCAGGAGGAAGAAACGTCGAGTACGGATCACGTAGCTCGTAAAGCATCCCATCAACGGCTTTGCGGTACAGCGCCGAGTCGCTGAGCGTGTCCACGAAATCACTCCCGACACGCCGGAATACGGTCTCGAAGAGGCGCGACCCCTCGTATGCGGTGAACGCGCCGGTGCGGGTGCCGCGCTGCATCAGCCAGCCGCCCGTGACGAGCGCGCCGAGCATGGTGCCCGCGACGATGAGCGTGCGTGCCTTGGCCGAAGGCTTTGTTGGAGGATTCACTTTCGTAAGGTAATCAGTGCCTTGAACGGATCGGGAAACCCGGCGGCGAGAGCCTCGACGATGCGTTGGTAAACTTCCGCCTCGTCGCCTCTTCCATCTATCAACTTGATCGGTCCACACTCTGGATGGGAGTCTTGCCACGACGCTTTACAGAACGTCCGGAACGCCTCCCCAACGCGGCCGTGGAACTCGTCGCCGGTCTGCTCCATGCGATCGCGCCCCCCTCGCTTGTCGGCGCGCCCAAGTCCCTCGCCCGCCGGCACATCGAGCAGGAGGGTGAGATCGGGAACCAGGCCCTGAGTTGCGATGCTGTTGGCGGCGCGAACGTCATCTTCCGCGAGGCCTCGCCCCATGACCTGGTAGGCGTAGGTCGAGAGGAAAAACCGGTCCAGCAGCACGGTCTTCCCGGCCTCGAGCGACGGGATGATCTCGCGCGCGGTAAGCTCGGCGCGGGACGCCATGAAAAGCAGCGCTTCCGTTGTCGCGGTGATCTGGCTCGCGGGGTCGAGGAGAATCTCCCTGATCGCGTCACCAACCGGGGTCCCGCCCGGCTCGCGGACCGCAACGGCGCTGATTCCGCTTTGCTCCAGCTGTTCGGTCAGGCGGCGCATCTGGGTGGTCTTGCCCGCACCCTCCGCGCCCTCGAGAACGATCAGCCGTCCGCGCGCCATCAGGAAAGCGAGATGATGGAACTCGTCGCGCCCTTTTTCATGCCGTCCATGATCCACTGATTCACGCGCATCATCAGCTTGTCGAAGTTCTCCTGCGCCGAAACGGCACGCTGGTAAGCCGGTTGTCTCTGTATCTCGGACAACAGGTCGTCCAGCTCCTGCTCCATCTCAGGCGTCGGGTTCTGCCCGCTCTGGATCAGGGCCTGCGCGCTGCCGCGCAGCTGCTCCATCTTCTGGAGCAGCGCGACGGCGCTCTTGTCCTCGTTCAGCGCCTCGCTCGAGCGCTTGAGCGCCTGGTACTCCGGCGTCTGCCCAATGAACCGGCCCAGCTCGCGTCCTTTCTCCTCCAGCATCCTTCAACTCCTCCAGCGGTCTGTCGTTTCTCTCACACGCGCCGCGCGGCGACGAACCGCTCGCGGCCCGTGAGGTCGGTCAGAACTTCAACTTCGCGGTAACGTTCATCGACAAGGAGCACCTCCGCCACGACGCCAGCGCGTCGCGTGTCGACTTCCATGGCGAGCAGTCCGCCGGCGTGCAGGTAGTCGGGCGCAGTGCGCACGAGTTGCCGCGTGACGCTCAATCCGTCGGCCGCCGCCATCAGTGCCACGGCCGGCTCCCAGTCGCGAACACCGGGCGGCAGCTCCGCCGCTTCCGTGAAGCTGATGTACGGCGGGTTGGAGATGATGGCATCGAGCCTCTCGCCAGCGAGGGGCGCAAGCACCGAGCCGTGACGGAGCTCGACGGGCGACTTGAGAGTCGGAGCGAGCCGGTCGAGATTTTTTCGCGCAACAGCGAGAGCATCCATCGAGATGTCGGTAGCGATCACCCGGCCGAACGATTGTTCGAAAGCAAGTGAGAGCGCAATCGCGCCAGATCCGGTTCCGATGTCGGCAACGACAGCAGTGCGCAAGCCGCACCTCGCGAGCACGACGTCCACCAGCACCTCGGTCTCGGGACGCGGAATGAGGACACGCTCATCAACGTCGAGCGTGAGGTGCCGGAACGTTGTCCGCCCGACCGCATAGGCGATCGGGACACCCGCCGCGAGCCGGCGGGCAGCGGTCAGTGCCACGGCGCGAAAGTCCGCTGCGACGGGCGCGTCGCAATTCAGGGAAAGCCAGGAACGGGGCACGTCGAGCAGCCCCGC
>JACCRL010000417.1 GCA_013813605.1 Gemmatimonadaceae bacterium | reverse complement strand
ACTTGAAGCTTTTTGTAATCGCTCATGGCGCACTGTAAATCCCGTACCCTCCGAGAACGCCATCTTTCGATTTGATCAATAACCTTTCCAGCGGTCGCCTTTGATTCATCGAGAGAAGTCGTGAAGTATTTAGCCGGCAGCTTGCTGCTGGTGGCGATCAGCTGGGAGCCTGGCTTTCTCCGTTGTAGTTTACCCCCGAAAAAGTCCACGATTCCCCTCCCCTACCAATCGCCACTGCGTTAGCTTCTACCTGCTTTTCCGGAACGACGCGCGCCGTTCCCACCCTACGACGAGAGAAAGGATTCACTTAGCATGAAAGGTCCTGAGCGCCTGAGGCAGCTCGCATCTTATACCCTGTTGGCAACGGTCATCTTCATCGCCGCCGCCTGCAGCGAATCGCACCCCAATTCGACGCTAACGCCGCACTCCGATTTCGGACGCGACATCGATTTCCTGTGGGACCGGCTGCTGCTCCTCGGCACCATCGTCTTTGTGCTCGTCGAGGTCGCCCTCCTCTACGTCGTCTTCAAGTACCGCCGGAAGAGTGAGGACCAGCCGCTTCCCCCGCAGACCCACGGCAACACCAAGCTCGAGATCGCGTGGACGCTCATCCCGGCGATCATCCTCGTGTTCATCGCCGTTCCGACGGTGCGAACGATCCTCAAGACCCAGGCGGCCGCCGCGCCCGGCTCGCTCAACATCGATGTCATCGGGCACCAGTGGTGGTGGGAGTTCAAGTATCCCGAGTACGGCGTCACGACCGCGAACGAGATCTATCTCCCCACCGGCCGCACGGTGAACTTCCGCCTCCGCTCGGCGGACGTCATTCACTCGTTCTGGACGCCGCAGCTCGGCGGCAAGCGCGACGTCGTGACGAACCGCACCAACTACATCTGGCTCACGCCCGACGCTTCGCTCGAGCCTTCGGTATGGAACGGATTCTGTGTCGAATATTGCGGCACCTCGCACGCCAACATGCGTTTCCGCGTTTTCACGGTGAAGCCGGATCAGTTCGCGTCGTGGATCGCGGGACAGAAGATGCCGGCGAGGTTTGGCGCCGTCGCTTCGACCGCGCCGGCCGCACCAGTCGCGATGGTCGTCCCCGTTAATACGAAGGGCGCATCGGAGATCCAGCAGGCAGCGGCTCCCCGCGTCGCGCAGCAAAGCTCGGGCACCCGCGCCGAGGGCGGCGACGCTCCGGCGGTACCGAGGCCGACAGATGCAAGCGCAAATCCGGGCGCGCCGCAGAGCGGACCTGCGGCACCAGCGACGACGCTCGCCGATGCCGGCGCGCTCGGAGCGGGATACGTTTTCCCCTACAACAAGATCCCCGGGTACGCGATTCCCAATGCGCCGGTTCCTCCGGGGCTCAGCTTCACGGCCGGGCTCACCGGCAACGCGCACCGTGGCAGGCAAGCCTTTTCAACCAGCGCGTGCATCGGTTGCCACGCCGTCGCCGGAAATCCGATGGCGATGGGAGTTACCGGACCGAACCTCACTCATTTCGGCTCGCGCTCTACGATCGGCGCCGGCCTGTTCCCGAATACGCCGGCATATCTCGCGCTCTGGATCAAGAACGCGCGCTCGATGAAGCCGGGATCGATCATGCCGACGTTCGGCATGAACGAGTACGACCCGCAGCTCAAGACGAAAGTCGCTTCGGCGCAGGGCGGACTGTCGGACCAGCAGGTCGCCGACATCGTCGCCTATTTGACGTCACTGAAGTAACCGGAGAGATCACTTGGCAACCAGTGCAGTATCGGCCCCTGCCTACGCGGCGCCGCACTACGGAGAGCAGTCGGGTGTGTGGAGCTGGCTCACCACCGTCGATCACAAGCGAATCGGCACGCTCTATCTCTACACGGCGCTGTCGTTTTTCGTCATCGGCGGACTCGAGGCGATAGTCATCCGCGCCCAGCTCGGAGCGCCGAACCAGCGGCTCGTGTCGCCGGAGTTCTACAACCAGCTGTTCACGATGCACGGCACGACGATGATCTTCCTCGCGATCATGCCGCTGTCGGCCGCGTTCTTCAATTACCTGATACCGCTCCAGATCGGTGCCCGCGATGTCGCCTTCCCGCGGCTAAACGCGTTCAGCTACTGGGTGTACCTGTTCGGCGGAATCTTTATCACGGTGCCGATTTTCTTCGCCGTTGCTCCCGACGGCGGATGGTTCGGCTACACCCCGCTCACGACACGCGCCTACTCTCCCGCCATCAACATCGATTTCTGGGTGATCGGCCTGCAGATCCTCGGTATATCGTCGCTCGCGGCGGCGTTCAACTTCATCACGACGATCATCAATCTCCGCGCGCCGGGAATGTCGCTGATGCGGATGCCGATGTTCACGTGGATGTCGTTCGTCGTCCAGTTCCTCATCGTTCTGGCTTTCCCGGTTATTACC
>JACCRL010000027.1 GCA_013813605.1 Gemmatimonadaceae bacterium | reverse complement strand
CCGCGTATCGAGATGCGCGGATCCTGTGACGGGTTGTTGCGGTTGCTCACCGAAAGACCCGGAATGAGCGCCAGCGTTTCGTCGATGGCCAGATGCCGTTGCCCGGGGCGCATCGAGTCGGGAACCTGAACCGTGACGGCGAACGGAACATCGAGAAGAGAGCGCCCCCGTTCGCGCGTGACCTCGACGACAACGGGATCGAGCCGCGTCACGGTGCTATCCTGCGCGTCGGCACCGGGCGACATTGCAGCCACACCTACGAGCGCGCAGGCGATTCGCGCCCACACCCGCGCGTCACGCACCGCTAGGACTCGTCCAGCACGCGCCGAACCATCTGCGTGAGGGCGATTGCGGTGAACGGCTTCTGGAGAAACGCGCGCGACGGGTCGACGATTCCGCGTCGGATGATGTCATCGTCCGTATATCCCGACATGTAGAGCGACTTTATCCGCGGGCGGACCGCCTTCAGCCGCTCGACGAGGGAGCGTCCGTTCATCCCGGGCATCACGACATCCGTGAGCACGAGGTGGATTCTCGAAGCCTCGCTGGTCGCAATCTCCATCGCGTCGCGGCCGTTCCCTGCGGTGAGAACCTTGTAACCCTGGCGCTCGAGGATGCGGGAAGCGAGGCCCCTCACCGCTTCTTCGTCCTCGACGAGGAGAATCGTTTCCGAACCGCGCTCGGCGTCGGCGAGCGCCGGCGACGATCCGTCGCCGCTGGTGAATGCGGCGCCGCCCGTCACCTCGGGGAAATAGGCCTTGATCGTAGTGCCAAGACCGAGCTCGCTGTAGATCCAGACGTAGCCGCCGGATTGCTTCACTATCCCGTAAACCGTAGCGAGCCCGAGTCCGGTGCCCTTGCCGGCTTCTTTCGTCGTAAAGAATGGGTCGAACGCGCGCTCGCGTGTGTCGTTGTTCATTCCCGTTCCGGTGTCGCTCACCGCCATCATCAGGTAGCGGCCGGGAATGACAGGGGAATGATCGCTGCTGTAATTCTCGTCGAGCATGACGTTGGCCGTCTCGATGGAAATCCGCCCGCCGTCCTCCATCGCGTCTCGCGCGTTGACGACGAGGTTTACGAGCACCTGCTCCAGCTGGCCGGGGTCGGCGACGATGTAGCCGCTCGCGGCGGGAGTCGAAGTGACGGCGAACTGTTCGCCGATCAGCCGCTGCAGCATCGGCTGGACGTTGGCGACGACCTTGTTGATGTCGAGCACGCGGGGCTGCAGGATCTGCTTGCGACTGAAGGCGAGGAGCTGGCGTGTGAGCGCCGACGCCCGGTCCGCGGCGTTCATGATCTGACGCACATCTTCGACACGGGGACTCTTCGGGTCGGTGTCCTCCAGCAGCAGCTCGGTGTTGAGCCGAATGACGGTGAGAAGGTTGTTGAAGTCATGCGCGATCCCGCCAGCGAGGCGGCCGACGGCGTCCATCTTCTGCGACTGCCGGAACTGCTCCTCGAGATTGCGACGGTCCGTCAGGTCGATGGACACCCCGACCAGCCCGCGCAACGTCCCCTTGGAATCGAGGATGGGTGCGCTCGTCAGAAGCGCGGGAAAGGAAGTCCCATCCTTTCGGGCGATGGAAAATTCGCCCGTCCAGCTCGTGCCCTCGGCGGCACGCTCCATCAGCTCCGCTCCGTGGCCGCGCAGGAAGGGCGCGGGAATGATTTCCTGGATCTTCCTGCCCATCGCCTCATCCGATGTCCACCCGTATAACTGTTCGGCGAACTTGTTCCAGAAGGTGACGCAGCCGTCGGGATTGGTCGCAATCACCGCCTGCTGAACAGCATTAAGAAGCTGCGCCTGAAACCGGATGGCGTCCTCCGACTGCGTGCGGGCGCTGACATCCGTCATCGCGCCGATCATCCGCAGCGCCTTGCCCTTGTCGTCGCGCGCGACGTAGCCGCGGTCGAGCACGGTCGCGAAGGTGCCGTCGCGTCGCTCGTAGCGGTACTCGTCCTTCCAGCTCGAATGTCCCTCGTCGATGACGCGGTGTATGCCGGCAACGACCCGGTCGCGGTCATCGGCATGGATATGTGAGTACCACCAGTTTATAACGGGCGGGATTTTGGTCGCGTCGTAGCCGAAGACCGACTGGATCGCATCGTTCCAGAGCAAGGTGTCGTCGCGCAGGTCCCAGTCCCAAACCACGTCATTGGTCGCGCGCGCGATCAGGCGAAAGCGCTGCTCGCTCGTGCGGATCGCCATCTCCGCCTTGTGCCTCTCGATCTCCGCCATCACCGCCGCCGCCAGCACGACGAGTACATCGATGTCGCGCGCCGTCCACTCCCGTTGCGTCCTGTCCATGACGCATAGCGATCCGATTGCATGTCCATCGTCCGTCATTAGCGGAACGCCGGCATACGAGCGCATCGTCGCCTGGCCACGCTCGGAGGCAGATCCGACCTTCGAGAGATCGCTCGAGATGAACGGCTTCCTCAAGGCGACGACATCCGTGCAGGAGGAGTATGTGAGCGGCTTCCACCCGACTCCGGGCCCGGTGGCCAGCCCGGCGACACTCTTCACGTACAACTGGTCCTTCCCGACGAACGTCAGCATGACGAGCGGCGCGTCGAGTACGCGCGCGGCGAGGCGCGTGAACCGGTCGAACGCCTCCTCGGCAGGAGTATCGAGCAGCCCGGTCCCCGCGAGGGCGTTGAGGCGTGCGGTGCTGCCGAGCACGTCATCAGCTGCCATTTGCATTGAGCGAGGGGTGCAGGATTGTCTCAGTCAAGATGGTCAATATCGTTGGCCAGCATCAGCCCCGGAGAAAAGCCGCCGCAAAGACGCTGAGGATGGCAAGCGTGAGAGTAAACCCGCAGGTGGCAAGTGCGATTGGATGGGCGTGTCCTACTCTTCGTACTCATCCGAGCCCTGGACCCAGAGAAACGACTGAATGTCGATCATGTCGCGCGGCTTGAGGTCGCGCAGGTCACGTGACACAGTGCCGGCGAATTCAAGAAGATTCTCATAGACCTCCCACGACGGTTTCGACTTGTAGCGGAAATCGTAGCCGTACTCCCGCGCGGCGGCGCGCGTCACCATCGGCTTGAGGAAGAAGTGCTCGGCAGGTGCCCCGATGAAGCCGAAGACCGTGACGAGCGGCCAGGTGAGGACGCGTGTCTGCCGTCGGGGGAGTGCAGCAACGGTCTCGACCCAGTTCTCGAAACGGCGGCGGCCGCTGCCGCGTTCCCAGTCGACGTACTTGTCGTCGTGGAACCCTTTCCGGAAGAGACGCAGAAACTTTCGCCGGCATTTCGCCGGCCCAGACTTGTCTGCCTCTGGCCTCCCATGGTTGTCCCCACGAATAGCCAATACCGGACCACGCCGAGAAATCAGCCCCCGGCGGGAGTGTTTCGCTTTCCGTCCTCCGCGAGCGGCACGGTGATGGTAAACACTGAACCGACCGCGTCTTCGCTGCTCACCGTCAGCTCGCCTCCCATTGCGCGGGCGAGGCCGCGGC
>JACCRL010000385.1 GCA_013813605.1 Gemmatimonadaceae bacterium | reverse complement strand
CTCTGGTCGTCCTTCTGCTCGAGCCCGCGCAGCACGTCCCTGAACCAGGCGTCCAGATCGGCGAACGACTGGACACGGTGCGTTTTCTGAAGAATGCTGTCGGAGAACTCCTTGTCTACGACGTTCTCCTTGATGAAGTCGATCACCGCGTCCGCCTTTGCATCGACGTCGTCCTTGTTGAGCAGGACCTCGGCGAACTGCAGCACCTCTCGCAGGCCCCACGTGAGCGGCGTCACGTTGTCGAGCAGTTGCTCGTTGTTGCGAAAGGTGTTGAGCGTCAGCCCTTTCGCGGTGAAGGGCGCGAAATACTCCACCTTCTCGAACGGCCGCGCCGGGACTTCGAGTTTCTCGTAGAGCTTTCTATCACTCTCCTCGAGCTTGCCCGGCTGATCGAGGTAGCAGAGGTCCGGACCCTTCACGTTCAGACAAACCGCGGCGATCGATCCCTTCTCCTCCGGAAAGTGCGCGAAAAGCGACGAAAGCAGCCACTCGACGGCGCTGGTCTTCGTCGCGAGACCGGAGACGCCGGTGATGTTGAGGTGCGCCGCTTCGGGTCCGAGCAAAAAATCAGCGTCGAGGTAGATGACGGCATCGGTCCCGCCGGCTCGATAGACACCGACCGGAATGCCGGTGTTCGCGCCATCGCGCAGATAACCATCCATGCGCAGCGCGACCTGCACGTCGTCTTCCTCGGCAAGAAATACCTGCCCCATCGGCACCGGCTGGAGCGGCTCTTCCGGCAGCTGGCGCAGCACCGCCGCCGTGTAAAGGCGGATCTCCGCCCGCTCGGTCGTCGCGAAGCCTGCCTGGGTGGGCGATCCATCGTGACCCAGCACATCGTGCATCGGCGACTGAAGATCGGTGTAGCTGAAACCCTCGACGACTATTCCGTAGATATGCGGAATCTGACCGTCGATCGGGTGCGTTCCGTCGACGCGAACGATCGTGCCGATGCCGACCGGCGACTCGATCGCCGTCCAGAAGTGAAACTCGTGCGGCGTGTTGGGGCGGCGCTCCGTCGCGACGACTCTGCCCAGCGCTTCGCTCACGAGATCGCCCTCAGAAACTCTTCGCAGTCGCGGACGCCGTAGGCCATGCGGTCCCATCGGCCGTCAGGCAGCGACAAGGGCGACATCTCCGCCATCACCCACCGCGAAATCTCGTCGGCACGATCGGATGAGCTCTCCGTCTCGGCGATCTCAATTCGCACGAGACCCCAGAGTGCATCGCGCCCCGCCGCGTCGCGCACGCGCAGGTACCAGCTCATCACCGTCTTCCTGCCGCGCGGGGATACCCGGAACACCGACGAGCGCTCCCCTTTCCTGAGATCCAGAACGATGCCGAGGGCGGCACCTTCCACGTACAGGGTGCGGTGGCTCTTGATAACGCCGACCGCGAGCGGACACGACGCCACCGGCCTGCTGGCGCTGATGCCGCCATCGATGAAAATCGGCGCATCGGATGCGGCGCACCACGCTTCCGCGAGACGACTTTCGAGTTGATCGCGGTGGGTGTGCACGCGCTGCACCGCCCGCTCGAGAAGGAGCGACGGATGCATGCTTGGAAACTCGCCCGCGGAGTCGGGAGCGCTTGTATCCACGATCTCGAAGTCGGCGTTTTTCAGGTTGGTGGGCTGCCCCAGGTATCTCACCGGCACGTATATCCGCTTCTCGACTTTGGGAGACTCGCCGCCCCAGGTGATCAGCCGGCGATTGATACGTACGCGCACGGCTGCCGCAACAGTTCCCAGCACGAGCGGAAGTCCGTTCATCCTTCCGATCACCTGGACCCGCTGTGCACCGTCGAGAAACGCGCCGAAACCCGATGGCCCCGGCGTCTGGGAAATCACGCTGACCGCGCGCAGTGGCTCGCTCTCGACGAGCTGCGCCGGCTGCAGTGTCGGAGCCTCGGTGAGCGGCGACACTTCCGACATCGCCGGCGCACCCTCGATCGCGGACACGCCAGGCAGGCGGTCAATCAGCAGTCGAAGCGCGGCCCTGCTCGCCCCGTCCGGACCGGCAGTGCTCACCAGCATCGCGTCATTCGATGCCGATGTCCCACGCCTGCTCGAGATCCTTTTTCGAGTAGGCGCGGAACGAGGTGAGAGTGTGCGTCGATCTCAAGCCGGGCACGACGGTGATGTGCTCGGTGACGATGCGCGCGACGTCCTCATGAACCGCAACCTCGATCATCGCGACGAGGTCCCACTCGCCCGACACAGAATAGACCTGCGACACTCCCTCGATCCCGGCGAGCTTCGTCGCGCACGCGGCGATTCGCTGAGGCTCGGCCTTGATTAACACGATTGCAGTTATCATGGGGGCGGATAAGAGTGCGAGACCGCGGCGGGGCACCTCGAACCCTAAGCTGCTATACTTGGTCACGAAGCGGCGAGCCGTGTTGCGGCGAAGACTATAACATTATCGGCGTGGCTGAATCAGCGCCACGCTTGCGAAACGGGGAGCGGGATGCAGGAAGTTGAAGAAGGTGCGGAACGTGCCTCCGGACAGGCCGGGAAGGGCCAGAATCTCGTTTACACCCTTCCTCACACGACCGCCTCGATTGCGGAATTCCTCGCGCCTGTGCTCGGGCGGATTGATCCAGCGGCCGGCGGAACGCAGGTAGTCGTAGTCACGCGCGACGCCGAAACAGCGCTCATCGTTTCGGAGACGATCCTCAGGCTTTCGGGCGCGGCGGGAATTGAGGTGGTACCCGTTACGAGCGCCTCCCGCGCCGGCCGTCTCCTTCAGTCCAGACCGGTTCTCGCCGTTGCCGGCACTCCGGCCGAGCTTTCGGCGCTCGTGCAGGGCTCGCGCCTGAAGGCTGAGTCCGTGCGCGGCGTGGTGATCGCATGGGCGGATGACATTCTCGAATCGGGCGCCGAATCGGTCGCCGCCCTCGAGACACTGCTCGGCGAGCTGGGCGATGCGGCACGGACGATCGTCACGCGCAAGGTCACCCCGGCGGTGGAAAGCTTCATCGAGCGCTATGCGCGGCGCGCGCGCCGTGTGGCCGTCGCCGAGCAGCCGGCAGAGGCGGTCGCCGCCGCAGTGGAAGGCGAAACGCCATTCGAGATGCCGTTCATTCAGTACTTGACCGTAGCGGCGAGCTCGCGCCCGGCCGCGCTGAGGCGCCTGCTCGACCAGCTCGATCCTCCGTCTGCGGCCATCGTCGCACGTGATGAACCCGCGGAGGTGGATGTGAGCCAGGTCCTCCGCACCCTCGGATACAAGGATGACGATTCCAGTATCCGGATGGTGAAGGGCGCACCCACCGGCGCCGCCCACGCGGTGATTTTCTATCAGCCTCCCGTAACCTCGGCGGAGCTGCGGCGTGTGGCCTCAGCAAAGCCGGTCCAGATTGTCATCATCGCCCAGCCAGGCGAAATCGCTTCGCTTCGCGAGGTGGCGGGCGGCCGGTTGAAGCCGCTCAATCTTGCCGGGCCCGAGCGTCGCGCACGGGATCGGGAGGAAGCAGTGCGGCACGAGCTGCGCGCCGTCCTCGCGCGCGGAGTCCCGCCGCGTGAGATCATCTCGCTCGAGCCTCTGCTTGAGGAGTACGACGCGGCAGAGCTGGCCGCGGCGGCGCTCCACATTCTCGACCGCGAGCGGGCGCAGAGACGGCTCTCGGAGGGCGCCGCACCAGCCGATGCTCCTGCCCGGTCAGAACGGGCGGCGAGCCCCACGAGCGGCGCCGGCGAGATGACGCGTCTGTTCATGACTATCGGCACGCGCGATGGCGTGAAGGCGGGCGATATCGTCGGCGCCATCGCCGGCGAGAGCGGAATCCCCGCCGACAGGATTGGCAAGGTGGACGTGCGGGAGAGCCACACCCTGGTTGAAGTCGCCGCCGGCGACGCGGCCTCGACGATCGAGCGGGTGAATGGCTCGATGATTCGCGGCCGCCGCGTCGTCGTGCGCGGCGAGCGTGACCGTGAGGAGCGCGATCGCGC
>JACCRL010000383.1 GCA_013813605.1 Gemmatimonadaceae bacterium | reverse complement strand
CAGTAACATCAGGGCGGGTACGAGAATTTTCATCGGGTCTCCGTATGATTTTGTGAATTGCCGCGCTGGAATGTCGGCACGTTGTCCCGACGCCGCCAGTCGCCGTCGCCACGTCCCGTGGCGGGGCGTACATTACCGCCCGTTAACTATGGCCGGCCACCGTCCTATGCGCGGTGATCGGCGCACGCCAATCACCAACAGGTGAGATCGGAATGACTGCTCCCGCCAAGGACTTTCCCGACCGAGTCGGCTTCCAGCCTGACGGCCCGGTGCCGTTCACGCCGTACATACCGGCAGAGACGACCCTGCCCGAGCTCACCATCCGCACCGTTCTCGTCGGGGCGATCCTCGGACTCATCTTCGGCGCCTCGTCGCTCTACCTCGTGCTCAAGGTCGGGCTCACCGTCAGCGCGTCCATTCCCGTTGCAGTGATCTCGATAACGCTGTTCCGTCTGTTCCGAAAGTTCGGCGCGCGTGACGCCACGATTCTCGAGCACAATATCGTGCAGACCGCGGGCTCGGCTGGTGAATCGATCGCCTTCGGTGTCGGCGTCACGATGCCCGCCATCCTGATCCTCGGCTTCGACCTCGAGATCACGCGCGTGATGCTGGTCGCGGTGCTCGGCGGACTGCTCGGCATCCTGATGATGATTCCCCTGCGACGCGCGCTCATCGTCGCCCAGCACGGAATTCTCAAGTACCCGGAAGGCACGGCGTGCGCGGAAGTTCTCAAGGCGGGCGCCTCACCGGAATCGCGAGCCGCGGCGTCCGCGGCGGCGAGACACGAGCAGGAGAAGCTCGGTGCCGGCACCAGTGCACGCACCATATTCACCGGCTTCGGAATCGCCCTCGCATACAAGACGGCGATGGTCGCTTTCCGCGCCTGGAAGGAAGCGCCGGAGAAAGTATTTGGCGCGCCGCTCAGGGGCGCTTCAATCTCGGCGGAGATTTCGCCCGAGCTGCTCGGCGTCGGCTACATCATCGGCCCTCGCATCGCGTCGATCATGTGCGCCGGCGGCGTGCTCGCTTACCTGATGCTGATTCCGATGATCAGCTACTTCGGCCAGTCGCTCACCGCGCCGCTCGCGCCGGAGACGACGATTCTCATCCGCGACATGGGGCCGGGCGAGATACGGAACGCCTACATCCTCTACATCGGCGCCGGCGCCGTCGCGATGGGCGGCCTTATCAGCGTGTTCCGCTCGTTGCCCACCATCTGGCACGGCATACGGGGCGGCATGCGCGACTTCTCCGCATCGAGAGCGCAGGAAGCGCCCGCCACGACCAGAACCGACCGCGACCTTCCGCTCAGAACCGTTTTCATCGGCATCATCGCGTTACTGCTCACGATTGCGTTCGCCAATCCTCTCTACATCGGCGGCACTCCGCTCATCGCGCGCCTTGCGGCGGCACTGCTGATCGTGCTCTTCGGGTTTCTCTTCGTTACCGTCTCGTCGCGCCTCACCGGCGAAATCGGATCGACTTCGAACCCGATCTCCGGCATGACCATCGCCACGCTGCTGCTGACCTGCCTGACATTCGTCATCCTCGGCTGGACGGGCAGCAATTACTTCGTCACCGCGCTTTCCATCGGCGCCATCGTCTGCGTCGCCGCATCGAACGGCGGCACCACATCCCAGGACCTGAAGACGGGCTTCCTCGTTGGCGCGACGCCCCGGTCGCAGCAGATCGCCATCCTCATCGGCGCGCTCATTTCCGCGCTCGCGCTTGGACCGATTCTTCTCAAGCTGAACTCTGCCGGCTCAGTGTACGTGCCGGTCGCCGGCGCGCCGCAGGGCATGACCGCGGGTTCCCTCAAGCCGGGAGAGCGCGCCGATGTATCGCTCCTTAACAAACGCGAAGGTGTCGAGGGACTGATGGTGAGCGGTCCCACGGATGGCAGACAGTACCTCGTCTGGCACCGCCACGACGCCGCCGGTGGAAACGCCGAGAAGTACCTGGTCGACGAGACCGGCGCGCCTGTGTATTTCGTGGACCCGGGAATCAATGGCACAATTCGCGAGCTGCCTAACGGCCAGACGGTACCCAAGTTCGACGCCCCCAAGGCGACACTGGTCTCCTACATCATCAAGGGCATCCTCGGCGGCAAGCTTCCATGGGCGCTCGTTCTTCTCGGTGCCATGATCGCGATCGTGCTGGAGATGTCGGGCATTCCTTCGCTGGCGTTCGCTGTCGGCGTCTACCTCCCGCTGTCCACGTCGGCCCCGATCTTCATCGGCGGACTGATCCGCTGGGCAGTGGACAAATGGATCGCGAAGAAACACGCCGGGAGCAACCTCACGTCCGACCAGCTCGTCGCCGAGGGTGACAAAAGTCCCGGAGTGCTGATGGCGTCCGGCTACATCGCCGGAGGCGCGATTGCGGGAATCATCATCGCGTTCCTCGCCGGCGTGCCGATGATGGCCGGGTTCAACGAGCGCATTACCGCATTCGGCGAATCCAATCCCCTCCATTCCGGGGGCTCGGCCGACCTGCTCTCGCTCATTCCATTCGCGATACTGGTCGTTCTTCTCTATCTCACGGGCCGCGAGAAGGTGCTCGCCTCACGTGGCGAGACGACCGGCGCGGCTCGTTGACCGAGACCGGCCCGAGGAAGGCCGGCGCAAAGCTTGGCATAGTGTCTGCCTATGCCGATACCAGACTCTCCTTCCACGAGGCTGAAATGATTCCACGCAGAGCACGTCTGATGCTTCAGGGCGCCGCAGTCGCAGTCGCGATGACGGCAGCTCCCGTTGCCGTTTTCGCACAGGTGATGACGGACACCACCGCCGGCGTCGTTACCACCGACGACAACGTTGGATTCGACTGGGGCTGGCTCGGACTCCTTGGTCTTCTCGGCCTTCTCCCGCGCAAGCGCAAAGAGGTAGTCGAGACCAGAACGACGACGCATACGACGGGCACCACCGGCAACACCGGCGCCCGCCGCTAGCTGACTAGTCGGAGCCCTTCGGGGCTCCGATCATCGCGTGTTCGTGCTCCATGTGATCGTCGTGCCAGATTGCACGGAGATCGTTGCCTGCAAAAATGTTGGCGTGCACCATCCAGCCGAAGACCTGGGGTAAAAACCGGCCTTCGGCTGTTTTGCATTCCGCCTCCGTCGCGACACCGAGCGGACCGAACACCGGACGGCCGTTTCGCGTTTCCTTCCACCTGTCCTTCGCCCGGCGCGGCGGCACGCACCAGTTTACGTGCCGGTGCCAGCGCGCCACGCTCAGCGGGATCATTTCGTCCAGCTCCCCCGCGCTCGTGCGCTTCGAGGCGGTATACATCGCGCCGATGAGCTTGAGATTCCCCGCTTCATCGCGCTTGTAAAGGAGCGACGTCGGCCGCGCCGGGTCGAAGCCGAACTGGTTGCGAACGGCGTTCCAGTTTTTCGTGAAGTGGTATTGCGGCTGATCCTTCATCTCGGGCGCGAACATCTTGTAGCCGTCCGCCTCGGCGGCGCGGTAGTC
>JACCRL010000376.1 GCA_013813605.1 Gemmatimonadaceae bacterium | reverse complement strand
AGTGTTGCCGCCGAAGCAGGCACCCACCCGACCAAGCCGCGGCGCGAGACTAGACCAGGCTAAAAGCGGAAGATCTTCTCAAGCGCCTTACCGAGTTTTTTGCCGAAGTCGTTGTTCCATTCGCGCGGGCGATCCTGGGACGACTGCTGCCGATCGTCGTAATACTCCTCGTTCGGACCGTGCTCGGGGCACGGCGTGTTCGGTTCCGTGCCGGGCTTGTAGTAGTCGGCCTGGCGAACCGGACACCATTCGGTGGCGAGGTATCCGGTTGTCGGGTCAATTGTTCGTGCTGACATTCCGGCGGGTGGTGCCCACGCGTTCGGCGCGGCCTGTTCGCGCCAGCCGTTGAGGTAGAACTCCGTCCAGGCCGGCGTTACAAGTCTGCCGCCCGATGCGTTCCCGCCAATCGGCGCTGGCTTGTCGAAACCGAACCAGAATCCGGCGACCACCGTCGGCGTGTAGCCGACGAACCAGACATCGGCGCCGTTGTTCGTCGTTCCGGTTTTTCCGGCGATAAGTCCGCGTGCGCCGGCGTCGCGAACCGGCTTACCCGTTCCGTAGTTCACGACCGACTGAAGCATCGATGTCACCTGGTACGCGTCGCGCGGATCCATCACGCGCTCGAGCGGTTTCGTCTCGGCGCTCCACAGCAGCGTGCCGTCGGCGGCCTGGATTCTCGTCACCAGCCGCGGGAAAACGCGGAAGCCGCCGTTGGCAAAGGGCGCGTACGCCGTCACAAGCTCGATCGGCGTGACGTCGATGGCGCCGAGCGCCATTGCGGGGTTGGTAGGGATCGTGCTGGAGATCCCGTTTCGGTGTGCGACCTCGACGATGCGCGACGTTCCGACGGCCTGGCTCACGCGCACGGTGGCGGCGTTGGCGGAGCGCATCAGCGCTTTGCGGAACGTCATCCGCCCGCCGTAATCGTGGTTGTAGTTCGACGGGGACCACACGTTGCGGCCCTGAATGACATCGATCGGATCGTCGTCGACTTCCGAGGCGGGAGTGTAACCGGCGGCGAGCGCGGTCGCGAACACGAATGGCTTGAACGCCGAGCCGGGCTGGCGGCGCGCGGAGAGGGCGCGGTTGAACGTGCCGCGCTCGAACGTGCGGCCGCCGACGAGCGAGCGGATATCACCCGAGCGCGGATCGATCGCCACCATCGCGCCCTGTACGAGCGTGCGGCGGCCTGTTTCACCCTGGATCGCGGAGGCGCGGCGGCGTACCGCTGTGTTCGCCGATTTCTGGGCGCGAGCGTCGAGCGTTGTGAAGACAGTGATGTCTACAATGTCTGATTCTCCGCTTCTGATGACGGAGTCGACGATTGCGCGCACGGCATCGAGCGCAAATGAATCGTCCGGATCCTTGGGCCGCCATTCGTCGCGCGCGATGCGGAGGCGCTCGTTCTTGAGACGGGTGAGCCGGTCGGAGGAGATGAACCCTTCACGAACCATCAGTGTCAGCACGAGATTTCGCCGCGCCAGCGCGCGCTTCGGGTTGCGGCGCGGCGTGTATGCCGAGGGACCTTTCGGCAGCGCGGCAAGCATCGCGCCCTGAGTGATGTTGAGCTGGTTGACGTTTCTGCCGAAAAGATCGAGACTCGCTGCCTGGATGCCGTACACGCCGTTACCCATGTAAATGGCGTTGAAGTACAGCTCGAGGATCTGGTCCTTGGTGAGCGACTTCTCGATCAGGCGCGAGAGACGGAGCTCGGTGAATTTCTGCCGCACCGACCGTGCCTTGAACTTGCGGACGGCGAACGTGTTGCGCGCCACCTGCATGGTGATGGTGCTGAATCCCTGGGTGGTGTGGCCTGCCTTTAGATTCGCGGCAAGTGCGCGTCCGAAGCCGCGCCAGTCAACGCCGCCGTGCTTATAAAAGCGGCGGTCCTCGGTGGCGATGAAAGCCTGGCGGACGAAGACCGGCACCGACTGGAGCGAGATGTTGACGCGGCGAACGGTCTCCAGTTTCCCCATGATGACCGTTTCGGTGCGGTCGTATATGCGGCCGCCGGTGTCGGGGCGATATTGCTGGATCTCGCGCGGGCTCGGACAGCCATCGAACCCGCACGACATCAGCCAGGCGTCGAAGACGAGAACGCCTAGAATGGTTATTGCGAGGAGGCCGTGGAGAATCGCGCTCCGCCGGCCACTGATCTTATTACTGAACTTCCACATAGATGACAAAAATGTACCGTCTGTTACCGCTCTCAGTCATTGCGCTCGCCCTTGCCTGCGCCAAATCGCCGGACTCCGGCTCAGCGAAAGACACCGGCCACGCGGCAACGGCGGTCGCAACTGAAAGAGACGGCGCGGCGCCGATAACCTCCGGCGCGCCCACTACCGAAGGGACGATGGCGCCAGTTTCGGGTGGCGGTGCTCCCACCAATCCGGCGTCGGCGACTGGAGCTTCAACCGGGGCGGCGGTGATCCCCGGCACTGCCAATCCCGCCCGCGTGCCAAACGAGATGGGCCGCATCATGGTCCTCGAGTACCACATCATCGGCGACAAGGATTCACAGTACGGGCGCGAGCGCGGACATTTCCGCCGCGACCTCGAGCTGCTCTACGCGCGCGGATTTCGTCCCGTGACGATGAACCAGGTCCTGGACAGGAAGATCAACCTCGCCCGCGGTTTGTCTCCGGTGGTGATGGTGTTCGACGATGCCTCGCCGGAGCAGTTCGGTTACATCGACCGCAACGGCAAGCTCGAAACGGACCCGCGCACCGGAATGGGCATCTGGCTCGACTTTCAGAAGACGCACAAGGAGTGGGGGAACACCGCCGTGTTCTGCGTGCTGTCGGGGGCATCCGCCGGTCACAACTTCTTCGGCGACAAGGGAATCGGCGGCCAGAAGACGGAGTGGCGCTTCCCGAAAATCAAATGGCTGGCCGACAACGGATTCGAGCTGTGCAATCACACGCTGTGGCACGCGCAGCTGAGCAAGTTCCCCGACGCGTTCGTCCAGCAGCAGATCGCGCAATTGCAGCTGGCAGTGGACTCGGCCGTCCCCGGCTACCGAATCAGGTCAATGGCGCTGCCGCAGGGCCTGTGGCCGAAGAACCGCGCGCTGGCGAGCCGCGGATCGTGGACCAATCCCAAGGACGGAAAAACCACGAGCTACAATTATGAAGTCGTATTCGAGGTAGCCGGTGGCCCGATGCGCAGCCCCTACGATCCCGCCTTCAATGGCCTGAGCACGCCACGGGTACAAGTGATCGGCAACGTAATCGAACAAACAATCGACAAGCTCGAAAAGGCCGGCAATCTCTACATCTCGGATGGCAATCCGTCGTCGGTCGCCAAGCCTCCCGCCGTCGCGGCACGCTAGGGATTACTTTCGCGGCGCGACGATCCAGTTACACGGGCATCAGGAAGATGGCAGAACGCGAGCTAGAACTTCCACTTTTTGAGCGTGGCAATCGCGGTTTCGAGGGCTTTCCGCTGATCCGGATGATCGGCGCAAGCGAGCAACTCTTCGTACGTAGCTATGGCGAGATCGACAGCCTGGTAGTCGTGCTCGGCGCCGGCGAGGCTCGCGGCGTTATCGGCGAGATTGGCCTTGGCGAGGAGGTCGCTGGGGAAGCGGGTTGCGACCTGCTGCCAGCGGGCGACGCGCTCGCGCGGGTTCGCTTCGGCAAGGGCCCACAGATGCCAGCCGGCACGATTCGCCGGGTCGGATGCGATCGCGCGTGATGCCAGGTCGCCTACGACTTCGGGCCCGGTCCCGATCAGCCAGTAATGGTTCGCCAGCGCCACCAGCGCACGGGCATCCTCCGGCCGTTCGGCGACCGCGCGCTCGAGCTCGGGGAGGGGATCAGACAGCTGCTCCGTCATGCGCGAAAAGTACCCATTCACACAATTGCTGGACATTTCCTGCTCTCACCACTACCATTTAAGCACGAGCGCAGCCCGACAGGCGCGCCTTTCGACATGAATCGGGCCTTGGAATTCGCGTGAGTCTTCCCCGCGGTCCCCGAGAGCCATTCTTCGCAGCACGTTCTTTTCCGCCACACCACAACCGCATGAGCGAACGCCGACGTCCCTATCGTCGCGGCCGGGGCCCCCGTCCGTCCGATAATCAACCAAACGCTGAATCGTTCGGCGACGCCGATCCGTATCTGGAGCCAATGGATTCTTCCTTACCGACCCCCGACGCCGCGCAGATCCCGAGCGCACGCGACAACCCCACCTCTCCCGCCCTTCCCTCGCCCTCCGTTGAATCTCCGCCCGCCCCACCGGACGGGATGAGCCAGCAGTCCGGTTCCGACGGAAACTCCCAGCAGCAGCAGTTCGAGCCGCAACGCGTACAGCACCAGCGCGACGGCAATCAGCAGCGCCACCCCGCCGGGGAACGCGATAACAGTCGCCACAACAACAACGGCCGCCGCTCGCGCAATCAGCGTGGTCGCGGCCGCCCCCAGAATCCCCAGCAGCAACAGCATCAACAGCAGCAGCAGAACGTGCCGCGCCGCGAGCAACCCCCGCGCGGTCCCATCGCTCCCGTTGTCGCCGACGGTGAAACGACCGGCTGGTACGACCCGCAGCGCGATGGCGGCTTTATCCGCCGCGCTGCCAACAGCTACCTCGCCGAGCCGGGTGACGCGTTCCTGGCGACGCAGACCGGCCGCCAGTACAACCTTCGCCGCGGCGATCTCGTCCTCGCCACCACGGGACATGATCACCGCAACCGTGTCGTCGTCGTGGACATCCAGCAGATCAACGGCGCCGCCCCCGATGAAGCGGCACGCCGTCCCGACTTCGGGTCACTCATCGCATCGTATCCCGAGCGGAAGCTAAAGCTCGAGACGGGGCGTCCCGCCAAGGGCGGCCCGGAGCTGACGCGCCGGGCGATCGACCTGATCGCCCCGATCGGTTATGGACAGCGCGCACTGATAGTTGCGCCCGCCCGCGCCGGCAAGACGATGCTGCTGCAGGCGATCGTCGAGGGAGTGGCGATCAACCACCCGCAGGCGGCACTGCTCATCCTCCTCGTTGATGAACGCCCAGAGGAAGTGAGCGAGATGATCACCTGGGGGTATGGCGAAGTCGTCGCGTCCAGCTTCGACATGCCGGCCGTTCGTCACACCGATGTGACGGAGATGGTCCTCGAGAGAGCACGCCGTCTCGTCGAGCTCGGCCAGGACGTAGTGATCGTGCTCGATTCCATCACGCGCATGGCCCGCGCCTACAACACGGTCGAGCGCGGCACCGGCCGCACGCTGAGCGGCGGTCTCGATTCGTCGGTGATGGCCAAGCCGAAAGCGTTCTTCGGATCGGCGCGCTCGGTGGCGCCGGAACACGGCGGCGGATCGATCACCATCATCGCCACCGCGCTGGTCGAGACCGGCTCGCGCATGGACGATGTCATTTTCGAGGAGTTCAAGGGAACCGGTAACTGCGAGATCAAGCTCGATCGCAGCCTGTCGGAAAAGAGGATCTTCCCCGCCATCGACGTCGGCACCAGCGGCACGAGGCGCGAGGACAAGCTGTTTCGCCCCGACCAGCTCGAACACGTCTACACGTTGCGCCGCGGATTGCAACAGATGCCGTCGTCGTCCGCGATGGAGTGGCTCATCAAGCGCATTGCTGCCACCACCGGCAACGACGCGCTGCTGGAAGGACTTTAAGCGCCCACTGAGAACGCCGATGCGCTTCACTCCCGCGCTCCTCGTTTCCCTGTTCCTTGTTACCGGCGCCCTACCGGCGCAGGAAAAGAAGGCCCGGCCGATAAACCC
>JACCRL010000326.1 GCA_013813605.1 Gemmatimonadaceae bacterium | reverse complement strand
CGCCGCTGTGAGGTGCAGGTTGCGTACGCGATCGGCGTCGCGAAGCCGGTTTCGGTGAACGTCGATACGTTCGGCACCAACTCGGTTCCCGAGACGGCAATCATGAAGGCCGTGGAAAAGGTGTTCGACCTGACGCCTAAGGGAATCATCGAAGCGCTCGATCTCCGCAAGCCGATCTACAGCGCGACGTCGTCGTACGGGCACTTCGGGCGGGAGTCGCGGAAGAATCCGAGCGGAAAGGGCACTCTCTTTACGTGGGAGAGACTGGACCGGGTTTCGGAGCTGAAGAAGGCGGTGGGGAAAAGCAGCTGAGTAGCAGGTAAAGGAACCGAGAGAGACACAGATGCGAGGGGCCAGAAGCGCAGATCTGAGTTGCTAGATAAGAAATGTCTGACCTACTCGCTCCGACACGGCGAGTGGCCAGACATTTCTTGTTCTAGCAACTGGTATCTATGCCTCCGACCCCTCGCATCTGTGTCGTTCCAGGTGGCAGTTCCCGAACGTGTGAACCGCACGTTAGTTTGACTGAATGCAGCTCGTCGAAGTTGAAGTGATGCGCCTCGGCCTGGACCGATCGACCAACTCCTACGTGGTAATCCTGCAGGAGAAGGGCGGATCGCGCCTGCTGCCGATCTGGATCGGTCAGCCGGAAGCGGAATCCATCGTCATCGAGATGAACAAGCTGAAGCGCGAGCGGCCGCTCACGCACGACCTGTGCAAGAATCTCATTCTCGGCATGGGCGGGACGCTGCGCCGCGTGCACATCACCAAGGTGGAGAACCGCACCTTTTTCGCGGAGCTCCACATCGCGCGCACAGCCGGTCCCGTCCACATTGACGCGCGGCCGTCGGACAGCATCGCGATAGCGCTCCGGTTCGAGGCGCCGATATTTGCCCAGGAAGCGCTGCTGACCGCCCTGCTCCTCGAGGAGGGACAGCAGGCGGCAGAGACCGTGGCTGAGCCGTCGGACGAAATGTCCCCCGAACAGCTTAAGGAGTATCTCGAGAACATGCGGCCCGAAGATTTTGGCAAGTTCCATATGTAATCTGCTGCTGCTCCTCGCGCTTCAGGACGGCGCGAGCGGGCCGCAGAAAGTTTCCGGACAGATCCTCCGGCCCGGAATTCGAAAGATGGATCCGGTCGCGCGTGTGTGGGTCGTACTTCATCGCGTCGGGCCGGACGCCGCCGCCCCGCTCGACTCCCTCCAGTCCGACGCCGCTGGACGATACTCATTCACCTACGCCCGGACCGGCAGCGACGAAGCCGTTTATTTCGTTTCCGCTTCGCACAACGGCATCGCGTACTTCACCCCGCCGCTTCACGAGCATGAAGTAAAGGGCGAAGAGGCTGAGATCACGGTCTTCGACACCACCTCCAAGCGCGTCCCCATCAGCGTGCGCGGGCATCATGTCGTCGTCTCGGCTGTGGACGGCAGGGCCGAGCGCCTGATTACCGAAGTATTCGAGCTGTCGAACGACAGTTCCGTCACGAAGGTAGCGGCGAGCGAGGATGCTGCCGGCGCGACGTGGGCCACCGTCATGACGGCGGGGGGCAGAGATTTCACCGTCAGCGAAGGGGATTTTCCCTCGGCCGCTGTAAAGTTCGGCGACGGCAAGGTAGCGCTGCTGGCGCCGATCGCGCCGGGCATCAAGCAGGTTTCGTTTTCATACAAGATGCCCGCGAGCGCGTTTCCGATCAGCCTTCCCATTACGGAATTGACGGGGATTTACGAAGTACTGATCGAGGAAAAGACCGGTGGAGTCTCGGCCCCGCAGGTGAAGGAGGTCGAGGCAGTCACCGTCGACCAGCGCAGCTTCCGCCGTTTTCTCGGCAACGACTTGCCGCGCAACTCGATCGCGGTAATCACTCTCCCCGCGCCCAAGCGGGCAGTGCACCCCGGCTACCTGGTTGGGCTCACGCTCGTGCTGGGCGGCGCAATGATCTTTGCGCTTGCGCGCGCGCTCAAGCGCGGATAGCTTCGCCAGATAACTGATTCGCGGACGGGAGCCACGGAAACCGGTGTGAAACCGGTGCGGCCCCGCCACTGTAAAGGGCATTGACGCGCACTCGGATACCACTGGCTGACGCCGGGAAGGTGAGTGATGC
>JACCRL010000284.1 GCA_013813605.1 Gemmatimonadaceae bacterium | reverse complement strand
CGCCCACCCCGAGGCCGGCCTCATCGTCGGTCTCGTCGTTGCAACGGGGGACCACGACGACGAGCAGAACGTCGAGCGTTTCGTCGGCCGCGTCGGCGTCGCCGCGCGCGTCCACGAGCGCATCAATCTTCCCGGCGAGACGGTTCAGATCACGCTCCAGGGCCTCAGGCGCATCGTCGTCGAGGGCGTCGCGCAGACGGAGCCCTTCCCTGTCGTCCGCATCAAGCCGGCGAAAGAAATCGCTCCCGATGTGAACGAGGTGGATGAGCTCATCTCGCGCATTGTGAGGGGCGCCGAGACGCTGGCCGAAATGATCGAACGCATCCCCGATGAGGTACCGGCGATCCTGCGCATGAACATCTCGGATCCGGGCCGATTCGCCGATCTTGCCGCGACCAACCTCAACTTCAAGGTTTCCGACAAGGACGAGATCCTCCAGCGCCTCAACATCGGCCAGCGTCTCAAGTTCCTGCTCGGTCGTGTCGAACGCGAAGTCGGCCGCGCGCGCGTCGCCGAGGACGTGAAAAAACAGACCGAGATCAAGATCGAGCAGCACCAGCGCGAGTTCTACCTGCGACAGCAGCTGCGCGCGATCCAGTCGGAGCTGGGCGAGGGTGACCCGGGCGAAAAGGAAGCGGTCGAAGCCCTCCGCAAGCTCGAGGAGGCCGGCCTGCCCGAAAGAGCGGCACAGGAAGGACGGCGCGAGATCGAGCGGATGAGGAACCTCTCCCCCGCGTCGAGCGAGTATCAGGTTATTCGCACATACATCGACTGGATGCTCGCGCTCCCGTGGAACAAGAGATCCGCCGCGCAGCAGATCGAGCTCGAGAAGGTCGAGGAGCTGCTCGACAGCCGGCACTACGGACTCAAGGAAGCGAAGGAGCGCATCACCGAGTATCTCGCCGTGCGCAAGCTGCGGGGCGGCGACCCGCTCGGACCCATTCTCTGCTTTGTCGGGCCGCCCGGCACTGGCAAGACATCGCTGGGTGAGGCGATCGCGAAATCCATCGGGCGCGAGTTTTATCGGATTTCTGTCGGCGGCGTGCGCGACGAGGCGGAGATACGCGGCCACCGCCGCACCTACGTCGGTGCGATGCCCGGGCTGCTGCTGCAGGCACTTCGTCGTGTGCAGGTGCGCGACGCCGTGATCATGATCGACGAGATCGACAAGATGACGTCCGGTGGTCCGTCCGGCGATCCCACCGCGGCCATGCTGGAGGTGCTCGACCCGTCGCAGAACAGCAACTTCGTCGATCACTACCTGAATCTTCCGTTCGACCTTTCGGGAATTCTCTTCATCTGCACCGCCAACAATCTTTTCGACATCCCGGCGCCGCTCCGCGATCGCATGGAAGTCATCCGCGTGCTCGGCTACACCGTCGAGGAAAAGGTCGAGATCGCGTGGCGGTACCTGCTCCCCCGGCTGCTCGAGGAGCACGGCATCACCGACATGGACATCCAGTTCACCGACGAAGTGCTCGGCTTCGTCTCCAACCGTTACTCGCGCGAGGCCGGTCTGCGCAACTTCGAGCGCAACATCGCGGCGCTGATGCGCAAGCGCGCGAGGAAAAAGGCGGACGGTGAAGAGGGCGCGTGGGTCGTGGACAACGCAATGGTGACCAACATCCTCGGCAACCCCAGCTATACCATGGAGGAAGCGGAGCAGGATCCAGAAGTCGGGGCCGTCACCGGTATGGCCTGGACGGCCACCGGCGGCGACCTCATGGTGATCGAGGCTCTGCGCATGCCAGGCACCGGCAAGCTCACCGTCACTGGACAGCTCGGCGACGTCATGCGCGAGTCTGTCAGTGCCGCGTTCTCGTACGTCCGCTCGCGTGCCTACACGCTCGGAGTTGACGAGATCGAGTTCAAGGAATGCGACGTGCATGTGCACTTTCCGGCCGGCGCAATCCCAAAGGACGGGCCGAGTGCCGGAGCGGCGGTGACGCTTGCGATCGCCAGCGTGCTGAGCCGGCGTCCGGTGCGCCGCGACATCGCGCTCACCGGTGAGATGACGCTGCGCGGCCGTGTGCTCGAGATCGGCGGCGTCAAGGAAAAGGTCATGGCCGCATATCGGGCCGGAATCCGCCAGGTCATCCTGCCAAAACAGAATGAAAAAGACCTGAAGGGAATTCCCGACGAGATGGTGCAGAGCATGGTGTTCACATTCGTATCAACGATGGACGAAGTCTTTTACCTCGCGCTCCTGCCGAGAGCTTCGGCCACGCTCGCGGATTCGGCGGAGGAGCACGGTGACGCTCACCCGCCGGAGTCCGCGGACGACAGCGCCAGACCGGCGGACGACGACGCCCGACCGGCCGACGATCAGCACAGCGCTGAAGGGGCCGTGATCAAGTAGGTGGACATCAACAACACCTGGGTCCAGTTCGGGATCCACGTTTTCATCGGCATGATGGCGGGTGGGTTGTCGGATACCGTCGCGGTATGGATGCTCTTCAATCCAAAGCAGCGGCGGTTCGGCTTTCAGGGCGCCATCCCGAAGAATCAGGCGCGCCTCGCAAAGAGTCTCGGCCGTACTGTTGGCGAGAGGCTGCTCACCCCCGGAGACTTGCAGAGCGAGCTCGGCCGTCCCGAGCTGCGCGCGGCCTTCGAGGCCAGGCTCGAGGAAGTCATCTCCACGATCCTCACGTCGCGCGAGCCCCTCATCGACAAGGTGCCGCCGCCGGTCGTCGCTGCGCTCGAAGGCGCAATGACGTCCTACCTGCCGGTGGCAATGACGAAGCTCGGAGCATTTCTGGGGCAGCCGGCGACCCGGGTGAAGGTCCGCAACGCGCTGCACACGATGTTCAACCGCTTCGTCAACGACATGCGCTTCCACGAGCGCGTCTTCGCCAAGCTGATGATGACGGAGAAGAAGTTCGATTCCGTGCTCGAATCCATCGAGACCGACGGCGTCGAGCAGGTCGTCGGGTTA
>JACCRL010000281.1 GCA_013813605.1 Gemmatimonadaceae bacterium | reverse complement strand
CTCCTTACCGCGTTTGTCCTGTCGGCCGCAGCGTACACCCATTTCGCGGAGCGAGTGTACCGGAGCAGCGCCAGCGTCCGGATCGACGCTGAGGATGGGGGCCGGTCTCTGCTGACCGCTGCAGCCCCAATCGCTGGAATGCCAAGCGGCAAGATTCAAACGGAAATCGAAGTGCTGCGCAGCCGTCAGCTGACGGAGTACGTGGTCCGTCTGCTCCACCTCGAGGCTGCAATTGGTCCCTCTCCGGAAGCTCGACGCGCGGTCCAGGTGCTATCGGTTCCTGCCGATGTATCGGATGGCGATTTCGGGCTGACGAAGAACAACGACGGCTCGTTCATCCTGAAGGATGAAGGAGATTCGCCGCGCAAGAACGTTCCGGCAACGGTACGAGTTGGTACACCCTTTACCGCGGGCGGAGCGAGTCTCGTGCTCACGCCGGACGCGAGCCGCGCGCCAAACGAAATCACTGTCCGGTTCCAGTCCTTTCACTCGGCAGTGGACGGGATTCGCTCCCGGCTGACCGTGAGCCGCCCGAACCGTGACGCGCAAATCGTGGTGGTGCGATATGAGGATCCCGATCCAGCCGTCGCCGCTGCTGTCCCGAACTTCCTGCTCGAGGAGTTCATCAGATACAAGGCGTCCACCAACCGCACCGAAGCGACCAGCACCGTCGGTTTCCTGCGTGATCAGGTCGCGAGCTATGACAAGCAGCTGAAGGGCGCCGAGGGCGCCCTCGGAGGCTTCCGTGAGCAAGAGCACGTCGTCAGCATTGGTGACGAAGCATCGGCCCAGGTGAAGCGCATGGCGGCGCTGCAGGCGGAACGCGATCAGCTCCAGGGTGAGCGTGATGCGCTCGCCTCCACTCTTCGCGGCGCGACTGGTGGCGGCAACGCGAAAGACATTGCCGCATTCCCGTCCTTCATCGCGAACCGGGGCATGCAGGACATCCTGCAGAACCTTGCAAAGCTGGAAGACGATCGCGCGCAGCTGCTGGTGAGGCGGAATCCGGAAAACGCCGACGTGGTCGCGCTGACGGAACGGATCAACGCATTGAACAGTCAGATGGTGCAGACCGCGCAGGCCTATCTTAACGGTCTCAACAGCAAGCTTCTGTCGCTCAACACGAGCATGAAGAGCTTCGGCGCGGAGATCGAGAAGATCCCGGCGCGCGAAATCGAGTTTGCGCGCCTTCTGCGCCAGCAGACGATTCTCGAGCAGATCTCGACGCTGCTCCAGACGCGCTTGAAGGAGGCCGAGATCAAGGAAGCGGTCCAACCCGGAGATGTCCGGGTCATCGACAGGGCGCTCATTCCAGGCGGGCCTTCGTCTCCGAAACCGGTGAAGAATCTTGTCTTCGGCACCATTCTCGGTGTGTTCGCCGGACTCACGGCAGCACTGATCCGGGAGATGATGGACAAGAAGATTCGCACCAAGGAAGATGTGCAAAGCGTCACCGGTGGGCTGCCCATCCTCGGAGCAATTCCACGGCTGGTGCCAATGGCGGTGCCGCGTCTGGCTCACGAGAACGGCAACGGAAGTGAAAATGGAAAGAAGAAGCTAGCGAAGCCTTCAGGGCCGGCGAACGGTCGTGCGCTGATCCCCCTCAAGCCTTCGCATGACGTCTCTGCTGAGGCCTACCGCGCGTTGAGGACGAATATCACCTTCGCGGCGGCCGATCACGCCAACCAGGTTCTGGTTCTCACCAGCGCGCTCCCGGGCGATGGCAAGAGTACCAGCTCAGCCAACCTCGCCGTGACACTGGCCCAGCAGGGCGTGCGCACCCTCCTCGTCGATGCCGATCTGAGGAAGGGTGTCCTCCACAGCTTTTTCGAGTGCCAACGGGAACCTGGTCTGACCCAGGTACTGATCGGCGAAAAGACTTTGGCAGAGGCCATCCAACCGGTCAGTCTCGGCGGAACGACCGACACTCTTTTCCTGCTCACGGCAGGTCGCTTCCCCCCGAATCCCGCTGAGCTGCTGGGCTCCGAACGGATGTCGGCCCTGGTCGAGGAGATGAGGCAGGCCTTCCAGATGATCGTGTTCGACACGCCCCCTCTGACGGTAGTTACCGATGCGGCCGTGCTCGGGACGCTCGCTGATTCAACGGTTCTCGTGGCGAGAGCCGGCACGACTGACAAGAGAGCTCTGCACCACGCGGCAGCGCAGCTCTATCATCTGCGCGTTCACGTGAGTGGGACTATCGTGAACGACTTTGATCCGAAGCAGTCGGGCTACGGGTATGAGTACGGGTACGGGTACGCGCCGGGGTACAGCAAGTACGGTGGGGCGGCTTACGGGCACACCCCGTAATCGGGCAGCCCGGCGTATTGATGACTGCAGACTGAAGACTACCTGCCAGGGGCTGTCGGCTTAACGGCCAAGGGCTACGGGCTGTGGCAGGACGAATTCGATGCGGTGTCGCGACGCTTCGGCTCCATGTTGGACCGATGTCGGATTTCAAGCGTCTGCAAGTGTGGCAGAAGGCGCATGCGCTTTCCCTCTGCGTTCATCGAGTGAGCACGCGAATGCGCGCCTCCCAGTTCGCGTCGATGCGGAGCCAGATCTTTCGCGCCGCGATGTCGATTCCCGCGAACATCGCCGAGGGAAGGAGGCAGCAGAGCGAAAAGGAATTCGCTCGCTTCCTTGGCTATGCCCTCAACTCAAGCTCGGAGCTCGAGTATCACCTCATAGTCGCGCGTGACACCAAAGCCATCCGGGAAGGCGACTTCGTTTCCCTCGTCAGCCAAACCATCACAGTGCGCAAAATGCTTTACGGTCTTATAAGGCGCCTCTCGACGCCCGAGATCGGAACCATAGCCCCGCCTCTCAAGAAAGCCCGCAGCCCCTAGCCGTCAAGCCGACAGCACCCGGCAGGTGGTCTTCAGTTGATCCAGCATTCAAGCCGACACCCTCGCCGGGTAGTCTTCTTTTCCGCCCCGCCAACCAAGCACCCGCCCTTCAATAATTTCCAGAAAACTCTCGGCCATCTCTTCCACTCCGAACGACGACAGGTACAGCTCGCGCGCCCGCCTACCCATCGCCGCGCGCTCATCCTTCCCTGTCCCGGCCCAGTCCGAAAAAAGCTTACCAGCTCCAGCAAGCGTATCGGGCGCAACCAGCCCGGCGCGCGCGCCCGTTATCTCGCGATGGATATTCACCTTGTCGCTGATCAGAACGGGAACTCCGCACGCGAGCGCTTCGGCAACGGCGACTCCGAAATTCTCCTGGTGGGAGCAAAGGACGAAGACATCCGCCGAAGCGAACGCGCCCCACTTCAGATCGCCGGCGAGCTTACCGGGCCACACGACTTTATCCTCGATGCCGAGGTCCGCGGTCAGACGAATGAGCTCGCTCGTGTAATTCTCGTCCGGACCGGCCATCACCAGCCGCAATTCCGGGTTGGTCACAAATGCTTCACCAAAGGCCCGGATGACGAGGTCGCAACCTTTTTTTCGGGTAATGCGCGAGAGGTACAGAATGACCTCTTTGCCATTCAGCATCGGGTAGGTCTCGAGAAAT
>JACCRL010000259.1 GCA_013813605.1 Gemmatimonadaceae bacterium | reverse complement strand
GCGCTGAAGGGCGCTGAGCGCTATGGGCTGCATACAGATCTGACCGACCGCTGCGACACAAAGCCTTTGCACCGGGCGACAGTCCGGGGCACTTCTCCGGCTTTGATCGATTGAGTGCAGTCGTTGTCGTTGTCAGCCCGAAGCGCATAGCGCGGTTCAGCGCTCAGCGGGCAGCATGGGTGTTCTCAGTTGCGTTCTCCGGTTGTAGCCAGTGTTGTCGGAACCCCGCCGTAGCCTTGGCCCGTATTTCGCCCTTAGGATGCACGTCTCCCCAGTACGCCCCGCCCCGTCCTCGAGGACTGTCCGCCATGTCACGCACCGCCACGACCACCGCTCCCGCCCGTTGGCCTGTCGCGCTAACCGTCGCCTGCCTCCTCCTGCTGCTGGCAATCACCGCCTGCACCACCAGGGATTCGAGCAGCACCGGTGGCAAAACCGAGAGCGCGCAGACCTGGTCGCCCGCCAAGCTCACTTCGGTAAAGGGCGTACCCGCCGCCCAGATCGAAGCCGAGATGAAGCAGGAGCTCGGCAGCCGGCGCCCTCCGCGCATCGACGACAAGCAATGGGCGCGCACCCAGCGGCTGTACAAGATCTACGGTAATAATCCGCTCTGGCTCGACAACGACGGACTGCACCGCACGCGTACGAAAGCACTCACCGATGCGCTGCTTAACGCGCACAGCGACGGCATGCGCATGGAAGCGTACCCGATCGGCGAGCTCGCCCGGTCGATTGCCACCATCCGCAGCACGAAGCAGCCAACCGCGGAGCAGCTCGCCCACACCGACGTGATGCTCACCGCGTCGTATACCGCGCTCGGTGAAGATCTCCTCACCGGCCAGGTCGATCCGAAGACGGTCGGGCAGAGCTGGTTCGTCGATCCGCAGGATGAGAACGTCGACAGTGCGCTGGTCCGCAATCTCCGCTTCGAGGCGCTCGACAAGGCGCTGGCCGGTATGCGTCCCGCCGACGAAGACTATCTCGGCCTGCGCCGCGAGCTGCTAAGGTATCGGGAGCTTGTCGCCAAGGGGGGCTGGCAGCCGATTCCCGCAACGAAGTCGGTAAAGCCGGGCGAGCCGATAAGCGCCGGCGTCGCGACCGCGGTGCGCAACCGCCTTGCGGTCGAAGGCATTGTCGCCGCCACCGGTCCAGTGACGGCCTCGATGATACCGCAGGCAACCCAGGCCGCGACCCCGGGAACGTACGACCGCGGGCTCGCTTCAGCCGTCGCTCTCTACCAATCCCGTCACGCGATCGCCGTCGACAGCTCGCTCGGCAAGGAAACGCTCGAGTCGATGAACGTCACCGCCGCCGCGCGGCTTGCGCAGATCGCCGCCAATATGGAGCGCTTCCGCTGGCTCCCGCGCAGCTTCGGCTCGCGCTATATCCTCGTCAACGTGCCGGCATTCCGGCTCGAGGCGTACGAGAACAACAAGAAGACGCTGGAAATGAAGGTCATCGTCGGCCAGGAATACGAAGGTCGCATCACGCCGGTATTCGCCGACTCGATGGAGTACGTCGTCTTCCGGCCGTACTGGCTGGTGACGCCCGACATCGCGCGCAAGGAGATCTTCCCGAAGGGCGCCGCCTACATCGCCAAGGAAGACATGGAGGTGTACACGGCGCAGGGACAGCAGCGCATCCGCCAGAGGCCGGGCCCGAAAAATTCCCTCGGCCTCATCAAGTTCATGTTCCCGAACGACTTCAACATCTACCTGCACGACACCCCGAACGACGAGCTGTTCAAGAAGGATGTGCGCGCTTTCAGCCACGGCTGCATCAGGCTCGAGAAGCCCGACGCGCTCGCGCAGTTTGTGCTCGGGTGGGACCAGGCAAAGATCCAGGAAGCGATGCAGAACGGGCCGGATGACAAGTCGGTTAAGCTGCCGAGCAAGATCCCCGTCTACATCGCGTACTTTACCACCTACATCGCCAACAACCAGCTTCATTTCGGCAACGACTTGTACAGCCGCGACGACAAGCTGATTCCCGCGATCATGACGGGAGCGATGCCGACGAAGGAAACGGTCGACGCCGTGCAGGCCCTGCGCAGGATCGCCGCTGGTGCATAGCAGGAAGGGGGTACAGGCCTGAGCCGCCAATAGTCGTTCATTCGGGCCGCAAAGGCTCGAAATATGCGACCGGGGACCGCATGCCCGTCGTCTACACTATCTCCCGCGAAGAGAACCTGATCAGGGCTACGGCTACCGGCGTGATCCGCGCGCCGGATCTGCGCAATCTGGTTGAGCAGCTCCTCGTCGATCCGGGAGTGGTGCCGGGAATCCGCGCCCTTTACGACAGCCGCTACGGAGTTCCCGATCTCGCCATCATCGAGCTCGCCGAGATCGCCAAGAGAGTCCGCCTGCTTTTGAACCGCGGGCTCGGTCGCATCGCAGTCGTTGCCGTCGCCCAGCTCACTTACACCGTCGCCAGG
>JACCRL010000244.1 GCA_013813605.1 Gemmatimonadaceae bacterium | reverse complement strand
GCGGTAGGTAGTGCGCGACGGGTGCTCGGCGGGAAGCGGCGAGAAGTCCATCTGTTTGAACCACGCCTCGTCGTGAGCCAACGCGATTTCCGCGGCCAGCGCTTCGATGCCTTTGCCCGTCCGGGTTACCTCCGCCTCCAACGCGAGGATGTGTTTCGCCCGGTCCAGTACTGCCGGAGGTTGGCCTTTGAGCTTTTGCAAATAATCGTAATTTCCCTCCTCCGCTACGGTCGTCAGTGGCGCGGAACGCATCATTAGAAAATGCACTTCCGGTCGGCGCGCGGCGACGATGGCGGCCACCCATCCTGCCTGGCTTGCCCCGAAAAGACCGAGGCGGTTAGCATCCACTTCAGCGCGCTTGCTGACCAATTGCAGGGCTTCGTCGACGTCACCCGCTAATTCCTCAAGGGTCGCTTTTCGCCAGTCACCCTCGGAGCGGCCGGAACCGCGTTTATCGAAGAGCAAGATGACCGCGCCCTCGCGCACCAGGCGTTCGGCAAGGAAACGGTTTTGGCCTGCGCGCGTCTCTGCGCCTGAACCGTGAATGCCGATGAAGGCGGGATGCTTTCCAGCCGCGCGAGGTGAGAGCACCACGCCGGAAAGCCGCACGCCGCCAGCGCCGCGAAATTCTACGGGAGCTTCCAGCCAAGGCTGTTCGACCGCTTCCCCGCGACGCAGAACACAGGGACCATTTCTTTTGCCGAACTGCCACGAGCCTTCAAAGGTCTGCCCGGCGAACTTACCACGAAGCGCCATCTCGCCGATCGGCGTCGGGATCACGATTTCAGTAGCACCATCCGCAGCGGATCGCATTGCGCCCGTGTAAACGGCCTGTCCCAGCTGAGGAAACTCCGCCACGACTCCATCCCCGTTTCCGCCCAGGATGATTTCCAATCCGGGAGCCGGGGCGAGTTCGCCGCTCCATTGTTCGCCAGCTAAAGAGGGCATTGATTCCGCGACGGAAGGAGGAATCAAGCAAAGGAAAATGGCGGCCAGCGCCACCGTGATAAGGGAAAGGAAGATCTGCGGGCTTCGGACGTTCATCCCCGGAGGTTGACGTAAATAATGACCCAGGTCAATATTAGTTATGAGTCATACCGCGACCCCACCGGCCCTGTCGCGCCGGCATCGTAAGAAACAAGAGTGCCAGGTTCAGATCGAAGCCGCGGCGCTTTTTCTGTTCAAGAAGCGCGGGCTCGACGCGACTCGGATTGAAGAGATCACCGAAAGAGCTGATGTCGCGAAGGGCACGTTTTTCAACTACTATGAGAGCAAACATGACGTGCTCGCCACACGGTGCCGGCGGCTGGCGCGCAGCTTCCTTGCCTTCGCTCACTCTGATCCCACCAGACCACCTCGGCGCCAGCTGTTCGCTTTCTTCACTGCGGTAGAGGCTCTCTTTCGCAAGGAAGGGGCGACGTTGCTTTCCCTTTACAGCGATGTTCTCGTCCGCCCTGATTTGCGCGCGATGGATGCTGACGTCGAGGAAAAGATTATCAATTACTATGGGTCCGTGTTGGAGAAAGGACGCGCAACTGGCGTCTTCCGGGATGATCTCGATGTGGATCTCGCGACGCGTGTGATCCTGGACTTATGGAGTGCGACACTGCGGCTCTGGGTGATGGAGAGGGCGTCCTTCGGCCTGGCAGAAGAACTGGACCGGAAACTCGGGATCTTGATTCAGGGCATGGCGAAGGCGTGAAGAAAATGATGCCGAAGACGGGTGCCTCCAAAGCAAATAAACACCGCGATCAAACAACGAGTGAAGCAAAGAGAATCCCGGTTAGAATCCGTGATGCGCTGCGAGTGGGGCGGCGCTTGCTCCTGAGTGATACACTGCACTAGCAGCGCGTTATGCCTGATCCGGTTTCTGTCGCAGTCATCCAGAGCAGCCCGTCTTCCTCGACCTGGAAGCAAGTTTCGCGAAGGCGATCACGCTGACCGAGGAGGCGGCGGGGTCGAACTGCATGCCCTCCTCAAATCCGACCGGCAGGTTCTCATTGGTCGCCTTGCGCACGACGCTGAGCGCGGCGCGGCGATTCGCGGGAAGTGCGGCGAGGTACTCGGCCACGGGGAAACTGGCCTGTCGGCGACGATACCCGCTGAACTGTGCGGCGGACCAGCCTCCTGCAACAGAC
>JACCRL010000273.1 GCA_013813605.1 Gemmatimonadaceae bacterium | reverse complement strand
CGGTTCTGCAGTCGGCGATGATCGGCATGATCCTGCTTGCCGGAGCCTACGCTCTCCGGACGAGGGGACGCGCCGACAAGGAGCAGATCTGGGCCGGCATGGCGCGTGAATCCGCACACCAGCTCGGCACTCCGCTGTCCAGCATCAGCGGGTGGATCGAGCTGCTTCGCGAAACAGAGCCCGAGCCGCTGACGGCGTCCGCGCTCACGCACATGCAGACGGATCTCGAGCGCCTCGAGCGCGTTGCGCATCGCTTCGAGCGCATCGGGCGGCCGCCGCGACAGGAAGCGGTCGATCTTGGCAGCCTCGTTGACCGTGTCGCGGCCTATTTCCGGGCTCGCGTTCCGACGCTGGCGCAGCGCGTCACCGTCACTTCGTCGCACCAGGGCGACCTCGTCGTCCAGGGAGATTCCGTCCTGCTGGAGTGGGCGGTCGAATCTCTTACCAAGAACGCCATCGATGCGCTCGCTGGCCGCGACGGCAAGGTCGAGCTGTCGGCGGCGGCGCTCCCCGAAGGCAGGGTGCGAGTGCGCGTCGCCGACGACGGACCGGGCGTGCCGCGGGAGATTCGGGCGAGAATATTCGACCCGGGATTTTCCACCAAGGAGAAAGGCTGGGGAATCGGGCTTTCGCTCGCGCGGCGCATCGTTCGCGACAGCCATAAGGGTGACTTGCTGCTGCAACCTTCCGAGCGCGGTGCGACCTTCGACATCGTCCTCGGCTGACCGCCCAGAGTTATCTTGAGAAGGTGATCACGGACTCCGCAGCAGCAGCAGCGACCGTTACCGCGGAAGAACCGCTCGCCGGTCTCAATCCCGCGCAACGGGAAGCGGTCCTCCACTACGAAGGGCCGATGCTCATTCTCGCCGGGGCGGGCTCGGGGAAGACGCGTGTTCTCACCGCGCGCATCGCGCGGCTGATCGAGCACCACGGTGTCGACCCGGCGCGGATTCTCGCCGTCACATTCACGAACAAGGCGGCGGGCGAAATGCGTGAGCGCATTGGTCGCCTGCTGGGCGAAGAGCCGAAGGGGATGTGGTGCGGGACTTTTCACGCGATCGGCGCGCGGATGCTGCGCGGCGCCGCGCGCTTCGTCGGCCGCACCGCCAGCTTCACCATTTACGACGAGGACGACACGCTGGCAGTGATCCGCCGCCTGATGGAGGCGGAGGGCATTTCACCCAAGCAGTGGAGCCCGAAGGTTATCAGCGGCCTCATCTCCGACGCGAAAAACTCTCTCGTTGCGCCGGCGGAGTACGACACGCTTTCAAAGGACCCGCTTTCGAAGGCGGCCGGAGCTGTCTATCGCAGGCTCGAGCCCGCAATGCGCGCCGCGAATGCGCTCAGCTTCGACGACCTGCTCGTGCTGCCGGTGGAAATCCTTCGCGGGAACCCATCCATGCTCGCCACGTACCGGGAGCGGTTCCAGTTCATTCTCGTCGACGAATACCAGGATACCAACCGGGCGCAGTTCCAGTTCATCAAGCTGCTTGGCGGCGGACACGGCAACGTCGTCGTCGTCGGTGACGACGACCAATCCATTTACGGCTGGCGTGGCGCCGACATCCGCAACATCCTCGACTTCGAGAAAGAGTTCGCCTCCGCGCGGCTCGTCCGTCTCGAGGAGAACTACCGCTCGACTCCCAATATTCTTTCCGTCGCCAACGCCGCGATCAGCCCCAACGTCGGCCGCCGTGGGAAAGTTCTTCGCCCGACCCGCGCCGCGGGCGAGTGCGTGACGCTCGTCGCCGCCCTCGACGAGCGCGACGAGGCGGAGTGGGTGCTCGCGGAGATCAACGGCCGGCGGTCGAAGGAGAATCGGGGGCTCGCCGATTTCGCGGTCCTGTACCGGACCAACGCGCAGAGCCGCGCGCTCGAAGACGCGCTGCGCAAGGAAGCTGTCCCGTACCGGCTCGTCGGCGCTGTCCGCTTCTACGACCGGCGCGAGATCCGCGACCTGATGGCTTATCTCAAGCTCATCGCCAATCCGTCGGATGAAGAGGCGTTCAGGCGCGCCGTCTCCGTGCCAAAGCGCGGCGTCGGTGATACCACCGTCGATGCGCTGGCGGCGCTGGGCAGGGAAGCGGGAATGACGCTGTTCGAGGTTGCGTCGCGTCCGGAGCTGCTGGAATCAATGCGCGGTGCAGCGCGCAAGGCGCTTGCCGACTTCACGGGGCTGGTCAGCGATCTCAGGGAGAAAGCAAAGGACACCAGCGTCGACGTCGTGATTCAGGATCTCATCTCCGCGCTGCGCTACGTGGAGTATCTGCAGGCCGAGGGTCCGGAGAGCGCGCGCGATCGCATCGAGAATCTCTCCTCGCTCATCAATGGCGCGGCGGAGACCGTGGTCGACGACGGCGGCGAGGTCGGTCTCACTCCGCTCGACCACTTTCTGCAGCGGGCGATGCTGGTCGCCGGCGCGGATGCGCTCGATCCTTCCGCCGACGCCGTGACGCTGATGACACTCCACAACGCCAAGGGCCTCGAGTATCCGGTCATTTTCCTCACCGGCATGGAGGACGGTCTCTTTCCTCTCGCCCAGTCTTTCGACGACCCGCCCAAGCTCGAGGAAGAGCGACGCCTTTTCTATGTCGGCATCACGCGGGCGGAGGAGAAGCTATTTCTCTCGTTCACCGAGACGCGCCGTCGCAACGGCGAGACGCTGCCTTCTATTCGCTCGCGCTTTCTTGCCGACATCGCCGCCGAGAAGATCGAGGAGAAGAAAACGCTGCGCGTCACCTCGATGGGACGCCGCTCATACACGAGGGAGTCCGGCGGATACAATTCGGGCGCGTTTCCTGCCCGCCGTCAGCACGAAGTACCTTCGTGGAGAAAGACTGCCGCAATGGAAGCGGACATCTCGCAGGACGAGCCGAGGTATGTCAAAGGAGAGCGCGTGAAACACAAGCTGTTCGGAGAGGGCGCGATCGCCGAGCTCGCTGGCGTCGGCCGCGAAGTAAAGGCGGTCATCGACTTCGACGATGTGACGGTTGGGCGAAAGACGATCAAGCTTGCCTACACCACTCTCGAGCGAGGACAGGACTGATGGCCGTCACGCGTGAAGACGTAATGCACATCGCAAAGCTGGCGCGACTCGGAGTCGACCCGGCCACTGTCGACTCCCTGACGCGCGAGCTGAGCGCGATCCTCGGTCACATGGACGTGCTGGCGCAAACTGACACTTCCGCCACTCCGCCCGCTGAGGGCGTCGGCAGCGGTGGCACTCCGTTCCGACTCGATGCCGGTGCGGCGCCTTCGCTCGACAAGCCGCTCGAGTCTTTTGCGCCGGCGATGAAGGACGGCTTCTTCATCGTGCCGCGGCTGGCAACGCACGACGATTCCAGGAGCGACGCTTGACGGCGTACACGGAACTTGGCGCGGCGGCGATTGCCTCGGGTGTAAGAGCGCGTGAAGCTGCTCCCGCCGAGCTGGTGAAAGCGGCTTTCGAGCGCGCCCGTCACATCGGCGTCGACA
>JACCRL010000271.1 GCA_013813605.1 Gemmatimonadaceae bacterium | reverse complement strand
CGCGAAGCCAGCGAGATCCCATCCCTCGTAAGGCGACCAGTCGGCGTTGGTCTCCATCGCCGCGGGCTCGATTTTGTGCGTGCGGTCCGGGTGCAGAATCACGATGTCCGCATCTGCACCGACCTGGATGGCACCCTTGCGCGGATAAAGCCCCATGATCTTCGCCGGATTTGTGCACAGCTTCGTGCACATCTCTTCAAGCGACATGCGCCCGCCGAGCACGCCGTGGGTGTAGGTAAGCGGAAGAAGGGTCTCCAGTCCCGGCATTCCCATCGGGATCTTGGTCCAGTCTCCGTTCCACGTTGCTTTCTGCTCGCGACTAAAGGTGCAGGTATCCGTCGATACGACGGATACTTCTCCGCCCTTCAGGCCTTTCCACAGCCGCTCGACATCGGCGGGCTTCTTGAGCTGAGGACAACATGCGAACAGGTGTCCATCCTCTCTCTCGAACACAGAGTCGTCCAGCACCAGGTACTGCACGCACGTTTCGGCCAGCACTGGAACGCCACGTGCCTGGGCAGCACGAACGATGTCGGCCCCTTCACCGGTTGACATATGGACGATGTAGAGCTGACCACCAGTCGCCTCGCACCACTGCACTGCGCGCTGTATAGCCTCGGCCTCGATGAAGTTGGGGCGCGTCATCGGGTGCAGCCGCGCTCCGTACTGCTTCATCAGCTCGGGCGTGTGCGAGCGCGCGATGAGCTCGTCCAGCACGCGCGCGGATTCCGCGTGTACGAGCAGCATCGTCCCGTACTCCTTCATCTTTTCAAGCGTCCCGTAGAGCGCGCGGTCATCGGATTGCCAGCCCTCCGACTCGTAGATCATGAACTCCTTGAACGTGCTGAAGCCGCGATCAACCATGCCGCGTATCTGATCCTTGTGATCGTTCCAGCGGGTGATGCAGATGTGAAAGGTGTAATCGATGAGCGACTTCCCTTCCGCCTTCTTCATCCAGTTGTCGGCGGCATCGTTGAGCGATTCGCCGGCGTAGGGGATCGCGAAATCAATCACCGTCGTCACCCCGCCGCGGGCCGCGGCGCGCGTGCCGGTGCGGTAATCATCGGCGGATACGGTTCCGCAGAACGGCAGCTCCAGATGAACGTGTACATCGAGCGCGCCGGGGATCACGTGGTGCCCCTTCGCATCGATGATCTGCGCACCGTCACCCTTACCCAAGTCGCTCCCGAGCGCCGCGATCTGCTCGCCGACGATCCCGACATCGCCCGTGAACGTGCCCGCCGGAGTGACGACGCTGCCTCCACGCACGATTGTGTCGAAGCGCACCAGCGGTTGCTCCTGTGTAAGGTCTAGCGGCGAGCCGCGACCGCGCCGAGCGCGCGATCCAGAACATCAAGCGCGAAGTCCGCGTCTTCCGCGGTGATGCACATGGGCGGCTTGATACGCAGCACGTTGCCGTCCAGCCCACCCTTGCCGAGAAGCACGCCCATCTCGCGCGCCGCCTCGAGCACCGCCAGAGCCTCGGCCTTCGCCGGTTCCTTCGTTTTCCGGTCGCGCACCAGCTCGATCCCCAGCATGAGTCCCATGCCGCGCACGTCGCCGATGAGCTGGTGGTGCTTCATCAGCTCGCGAAATCCATCCTTGAGCCGCTTGCCGACGACACGCGAATTTTCCTGCAGGCCATCCTCGTCGATCACGTCGAGAACGGCGAGGCCCGCCGCCATGCACACCGGGTTTCCGCCGAAAGTGTTGAAGTGGATACGCTGCGACAGGGATTTCGCGATATCCATCCTCGTCGTCACCGCCCCGAGCGGAACACCGTTGCCAATCCCCTTCGCCATCGTGACGAAATCAGGGGTCACGCCAAAGTTCTCGAAGCCCCAGTAATGATCGCCGGTGCGGCCGAATCCCGTCTGCACTTCATCCGCGATACAGAGGCCGCCGTTCGCGCGCGTGATCGCGTACGCTTCCTTCAGGTAATTGGACGCCCCGTGCGTCGCTCCGCCGACGCCCTGAATCGGCTCGGCGATGAAAGCCGCAATCTTTCCCGGCGTCGAGTAGCGGATGATGCCGAGGATATCCTCGGCGCTCTTGGTTGCGATCTCCGCGGCGGTGCCTGCGAACGGGCTCCGGTAAGGATCGGGACTGACCGCGTGATGAACGCCGCCGCCGCCGGCTACCGGGAATTTCCAGGTGTTGTGAGAGGTAAGTCCCATCGCGCTCGGGCTGCCGCCGTGATAGCCATTCCGCAGCGCCACCACATCGTTGTGCCCGGTGAAAAGCCGCGCCATCGTCACCGCGAGATCGTTCGCCTCGCTGCCGCTGTTGGTGAAGTACGTGACATCGAGCCCGGGTGGCATCTTCGACGCAAGCTTCTTCGCCAGCTGGGGAAAGTTGGGATGCAGGTAGA
>JACCRL010000217.1 GCA_013813605.1 Gemmatimonadaceae bacterium | reverse complement strand
GCATCAGTCGGTGACGAACAGCGCGAGTGCGCGGCAGGCTGCGGCAGGGGCTGCCGAGACCGACCGCGCGGCGCTCCTCGCGGCGGAGAGCATGATGCTTATCGCCCAGGAAGAAGCAATTCTCACGGGTCGCGTCAGCGCCGAGGCGCTGGAGCGGTCGGCGACGCTGGCGCGCGCGCACCAGCGCGCTGCGCGCGAAGCCAGTGAAGCGCGGGCGCTTTTCGACCGGATCTCGGAGCGTGAGCGCACGGTCGGCAGCCGGTTGGAAGCGCTGGCACTTTCCGTCCAGGAAATCGAAGCGCGCATCGCGGAGCACGAAACTGCTGCCTTGAACGCGCGCGAGGCGCTTGTCGTTGCCGACCGTAAGCAGGACGAGGCACGCGAGGAGCGCACTGCGGTGCAGATCGGGCGCGCCCAGGCGCTGGCGCAGCTCGAGGTTGCATCCGATCGCCGCCGTCACCTGAACGATGAGTTCGCCTCGGCGACTGTTCGACTGCAGTCTCTGCAATCGGAGCTGAGCACGTTGTCGGACGCCGACAACCGGCTAACCGAACAGCTATCGCAGTGGCACGGCGATCTCAATGCGCGGCAGGCGACCCTCGAGGATGGGGAAACACGCCTCGGCGACGCCGAGCAGTCCGTCAGGGAGATAGACGCCGGGCTGATTACTTCGGATGCCCTTCTCGCCGACATGCGGCGGCACGCCGGCGCTCTCTCCGACGAGCTGCACGCCGCGGAGCTGCGCTATACGGAGCTCTCGGGTCGGCGCACGGCGATTCGCGAGCGGCTCGAAGCGGAATGGAAGAAGCCGGTCGACGAGCTGCTTGCCGGTGCCGAGTCACTTGAGCTGGACGACGAAACGCTGAGCCACGAGGCGGCTCTGGTACGCGAGCAGCTCGATGCTCTCGGTGCCGTCAATCCGCTTGCCATCGAGGAGCACGACGAGGAAACGAAGCGACTCGAGTTTCTCACCGTCCAGCGGGACGACCTCAACTCGGCCAAGGCATCGCTGCACCAGGCGATCCGCGAAATCGACACGACGGCACGCGATCTGTTTCTGCAGACCTTCGTCAAGGTGCGTGAAAACTTCCGCAACATTTTCCTGACGCTGTTCGGCGGCGGCGAATGCGATCTCCGGCTGGAGAACCCGGAAAGCCCGCTCGAGGGCGACATCGAGATCCATGCTTCGCCACGCGGCAAGCGAACTCAGCGCATTCACCTTCTGTCCAGCGGCGAGAAGGCGCTCGTGGCGCTCTCGCTGCTGTTCGGAATTTTTCTCACGAAGCCGAGTCCGTTCTGCCTGCTCGATGAGGTCGATGCCCCGCTCGACGACAATAACATCGGCCACTTCGTGCGCATGCTGAACCGTTTCAAGGCAAAGACGCAGTTCATCGTCATCACGCACAATCCCCGCACCACCACCGAAGCAGCCGACGCCGTGTACGGCGTGACGATGCAGGAACCGGGCGTTTCCGCGCTCGTCAGCGTCCGCATGCGCGGCAAGACCGTGGACGATGCAATTGCCTCCACCTCATCGGCGGCGTTCGCAACGGCGGAAATCGAAGCGCCACTCTCCGCATAAATGCTGGTCGTCATGCAGCACGGCGCGGCGGCGCACGAGGTCGACCGCGTCGTCCAGACGATCGTCGAGATGGGCTACGAAGCGCGGCCGATGCCCGGCGCGCAGCGAACCGCCATCGGGCTCGTCGGCAATGACGGCCGCGTTGATTCATCCCGCATCGAGGCGCTGCCCGGCGTCGCGCGTGTCATACACGTCACTCAGCCATACAAGCAGGTGTCGCGCGAGTGGCGCCCGGAGAACACGGTGGTCACTATCGCGCCCGGAGTGTCGGTGGGCGGCGAGAGCGTCCTCGTCATCGGCGGACCGTGCTCCGTCGAATCGGAGCGCCAGATCATCGACGCCGCGCACATTGTGAAGGAGGCGGGAGGCAACGCGCTCCGCGGCGGCGCCTTCAAGCCACGAAGCTCGCCCTACTCTTTTCAGGGCCTGGGCAAGCCCGGGCTCGAGTTCCTCGCACGGGCGCGCGCCGAGACGGGTTTGCCGATCGTGACCGAGGCAATGGACCCGGAAGGCGCCCGCATCGTCGCCGAGTACGCGGACTGCATCCAGATCGGCGCGCGCAACATGCAGAACTACTCGTTGCTCAAGGAAGTGGGGCGGATCGGCAAGCCGGTTCTGCTTAAACGCGGGATGGCAGCGACGATCAACGAGCTGCTCCTTAGCGCAGAGTACATTCTCGCCGAGGGAAACGACAGCGTCATACTGTGCGAGCGCGGCGTTCGCAGCTTCGACCCGGCGGCGCGCAACATGTTCGATCTGACGGCGATCCCGATCGTGCACCGGCTCTCGCACCTCCCGATAATCGCCGATCCAAGCCACGGAACGGGTCTTCGCGACAAGGTGATCCCAATGGCGCGCGCTGCAGTGGCGGCGGGAGCGGACGGTGTGCTCGTCGAGATGCACCCTGAGCCCGACCGCGCGCTGTCGGACGGAGCGCAGTCGCTCTACCCGGATCAGTTCACGCAGCTGGTGCAGGAGCTTCGTGCCGTCGCGGCGGCAATCGGGCGCGACATTCCCGCTCCGGCCGGGAACGGCGTTGCCGCCCGCGGGTAAGGTAAGGATGAGAAAAATCGTAAACACCGCTCTCCTCGCCCTGCTGTCGCTCCCGATTGCATCACAGGCACGCGCGCAGGGCGCCGAGGCGCTGATCGAGCGCGCCGCTTCCGCGTATTCGCGTCTCAACAGCATGCGCGCCGACTTCCGCCAGACGATTACCAATCCGCTCACCGGCACCAACATGTCGACGAGCGGCCAGATACTGCGCAAGAAGCCCGGTCTTCTCAGCATCTCGTTCGACACCGGCGACCGCGTCGTCGCCGACGGATCGATGATCTGGGTGTATCTCCCCAGCAGCATGCCGGGCCAGGTGATGAGAATGCCTTCGCGCGGAATGAACGCCGGCATCATCGATCCGGCGAGCCAGTTCCTCGACTCGCCCCGGACGCGCTACACCGTCACCTCTGCCGGCGAGGCAGTCCTCTCGGGCCGGCCCGCGCACGCGGTGATGCTGGTGCCGAAGAGGCAGATGCAGGCATTCACGCGCGCCAAGGTGTGGATTGACGACCGCGATTTCAGCATTCGCCAGTTCGAGGTGACGGACGCCAACGGGCTGAAGCGGCTTGTCGTCGTGACGAGACTGGTCGCAAACCCGACCCTCAGTCGTTCCGCTTTTTCCTTCACTCCGCCTCGCGGTGCCAGGATCGTGGACCAGTCGTCGATGGGAGCGCTGGCCAACTAGGCCTGGGCTCGCTAGTTGTCCTCGACCGGCCGCAACATTCCGGCGAGCGCAGCCAGCTTTTTCGGGTCGACGCCCCTGCGCTGGGCGATCTCCACCGCGGCGGCTGAGAGCACCCGGTAAACCTCCGCCGCATCGGGGTGTGGCCGCAGTGCGCGCATGTGCTTGCCGACCGTCTCCGCGTCCCCTCGCATCACGGGCCCGGTGAGAGCATCATCCGGCAACGTCTCCCGCATGTTGGCCACAGCGCCGCCGATGAGGCTCTCGACGGCGTGAAAAGCACTCGCCTCGGTGACGCCGATTCCTTTGAGCAGGTGGCCGGCGACTGAAGCGAGCACCACCGGAAAGTTGGATGCGATCACG
>JACCRL010000203.1 GCA_013813605.1 Gemmatimonadaceae bacterium | reverse complement strand
GGGTGAACCCGCTCTCATGCACGATGTCACCGTAAACGCGGTAGCGGCCGGGAGGCAGTGGCGGCAGAGCGGCGCTGAACGTCACTGAATCGGCCGTCACCGGATGAAGGTGCGCGAACGCACTCAGGTCGGGCTCTCGCACGGCGAACAGGTGCATCAGCTTGCCGTGATCCGGTATGATCGGTGTCCAGCGGGAGGCGGAATTGCGGCGCAGCCACGCGCTGTCGTTGCGCATCCGCCAGATGGAGTCGGAGATGAGAAAGTTGAGGCGAGGCGCGTTTCCGGTCGTCGCTTCCGCGGAGGCCTTGAGCGGCTTGAAGATGCTGCGCCTGAATGCACGCTCCTCGCCCGTCCACCACTTCGACCCGCCGAAGAGCACGAGCGCCATGAATGCGGTCGTGAGCGCCATCGCGGTGCGCGCCTTTACCTTCCTGCCGCCATCAGGCTGCTCGCCGGGTGCAAGCACGCCCTCGCGAAATGCCGCGCCGACGATCGTGATGAGGCCGACGAAGAGAAACGTTCCAACCACGATCAAACCGGCGCCAAGCCGCGGATCGAGCGCAAGCATGCGGCTGGCGACGACAACAACCGGGATCACTGCTTTCCCCGAGCCAAGCGCTCCGCGCACGTAGACGGAGACGCTGTTCGAGCCGCCCGACATCATCCAGAGAGGTGCGCTGTACAGATTCGCCTCGCCCTCCACCGGCTTCGCCCTTTCGGGGGGCGGTGCGGCGGCAAGCGCATCGTAGCGGTTCGCCTGGACACCTACCTCCTGGACGCCCGCGCCCGTCACGCGCACGAAAACGTTGGCGACTCCGGGAACTACCGGGGGCGTCTCCACGCGAACGAAGACGTGGTATGGTCCGGCCGCTCCTTCATAGACAGCATCTGGACTGCCGATGTGAGCGCTGCACACGATCAGCAACGACGAGACGATCGCCGTCCGTCGGGCGAGCGATGCGAAGTGCATCAGCGCTTCACTCGCGACATCCCGTTGCCGAGGTAAAGACTCAGCCGCGAGGCAACCATCGACATCACGACCGCGATGCCGATTCCCCGGGCGAACAGGAGCGGGCTCCACTTTCCGGCACCATCACGGTCGAGGTTGTGAAACTCGTATCGCCATGGGCCGAGGCGCGCGTCGTACGACCACTGGTCCGACGCGAAGAACCAGTTGCGGGCCGCGGGTGTGAGCAGGAACTCCGCCCAGAACCAGTGTACGGCGACCATCGCCAGCACCCACGTCAGCCCGATGAGCGCGGCCAGCCGCCAGTCCCTGCCCCGTCCGACGCGCTGCATGACCAGATCCACCGCGAATGCGGGAACGATCAGCAGCAGCGGAAACGGCGACGGCACCATGTGGGTGACCGGGTTGTAGATCGGCGCCAGCATCGGTGTGGCCTCGAACAGTTGCAGGATCCAGATCATCGCCAGGCTGGTCGCCATGTAGATGGCGGTGATCGTCGTTGCAGGCCAACGCAGCTTCGATGCGCGCGAGAGACCGATCAGGAAGAGCGGAATCGTCCAGCCGGTGACCATATAGAACTTCGACCCGTGCATTTCGTTCGCGATGCTGGCTTCCTCCATGATCACGGTGGCGATCATGGTCACGAGGATTCCCGCCGCGAACGCGTAGATGATGCTGTAGGTGCGCTGGTCTTCCTCGGCCGCGCGGTTCTGCGCGCTCAGCGTCATCAGCATCGCGCCGATCTGGATCGCGAACATTCCCCATGCGAGAACCATGTGCGGCGGGCTGATGATTTTCACATCGAGCCCGTAAGCGTTGTGCCACCAGTTGTCGAAGGGCGCCGACGTAATCATCATCAACGTGCCCCAGATGCATACCCACGCGCCGAGCGGCCCCTGGAAAAAGCGCCAGAAGCGAACGGAGCGCGCCCGCGCCTCGGGAGCCCCGGCAAAGGTGGTGTGGAGCACGATCCAGCCGCAGGTCAGTCCCGCGACGACGGCGGCCACCTGCTCGAGCACGTGGGCGAGCGTCCAGAACGTGTCGCGGCCGACGGTGCGGTGCCACGAGATATCCCAGATGAGGCCGACGACGATGCAGGTCGATGCGAATACAACGGCGTAGAGCGGCCACGGGATGCTCCCCACGGCCGCTCTCGAGCGGGACTGGACTGCTACTCTGTCGGCAGCGATCGATGTCACGGTAGCCGTCCTCCGGGTGTTGTCACGCGCAGCGACGATTGAAAAACCGTGACACCATGGGAAGCCGCGAGCACTCCGTCAAGCTGCCGGCGCTACCCCTCATCCCGATCGCGTTGCGAGCGCAGCCGCTTCCTGTCCGGGATGTCCACCTTCCCCTTTATTTCGTCGTAGCGGATTTCGCCGCTGCCGTCCCTGTCGACGCGGAAATCACGGCCGACGTTGTCGGCGGTGATGTTGCCGGAGCCATCGACTTCGACGACGACCGATCCCCGGATGTCGCGCGCGAAGATGCCGCCCGATCCATCCGAGTCGACGGTAAACGTTCCCGACACGTCGCGAGCAACGATGTCACCCGATCCGTCGGTGACATGAACGTCACCGCGCACGTTCTTGATCACGATGCTGCCCGAGCCATCGGTGACGCGCACGGATGCGGCACCGTCGATCTCGATCTCTCCCGATCCATCCTTGAGCTCCAGCCCGCCGATGCCGCGGATGTCGATCTCGCCGCTGCCGTCCGAGACTTCGGCGTTCATCCCCTGCGGGACCTCGATCACGAGATCGAGGATCGCGTTGTTGTTGTTCCTGTTGAGGCCCCAGTCGCCGTCAGGCAGCTCCGCCTTGATGAATACGACGTCGCCGCGCCGCTCGGCGATGAGGCGAATGTCGGACAGTGTCCGCTGCTCGGAAGACCGCGCGGTGCCGCGAACCTGAACCTGGCGAAGGCCGGTGCGGCCTTCGATCCTCAGAAGTCCGGCTGATGCCTCGACTTTAATGCCGCGCGCACCAGTCGCATCGATGGTAGCGTTGCGCGGCGCGCTGAAGGCGCTGCTGAACTGCGCGTGCGCCGCGGAAGTCAGTATAAAGGGCGCCGCGGCAACCGCGGTTCCCAGGATTGTTCGCTTCATTGGTGTGCTCCGGATCGGGTGTGGCGGGTTAGACATCCCCTTTTGACGTACGGTTTGAATGGGGGATGGTTTCAGGCGCCGGACCGTCCGGGGCAGCACGATTCTAGTTGGCCGGGGCCACTCCGAGCTTCCACAAGCCGTTAGGCATGTCAGACGCATAGAGGCTTCCTCCGGACAGGTGGACTCCCCACACGAACACGGGTTGCTGCGCGAGGAGGCCGGTCGCCTTTTCGCGGCCCATCTTGCCGAGGTCGCACCGGCCGTCGGCGCTCTTCTGCGCGGCGGTGCAGGTGCCCAGGTCCCCGGTGATGTCGAGGGCGCGGACGCCGCCATTATAGTACGCCGCGTAGAGAATCCCGCGCCCTTCGTCCACCGAGAAATTGTGGGTGCCAGCACCAGGCACGTTAAAAAAGGCTACTTCCCGGGGGCTTGCAAGATTGCTCACATCGAGGACGTGGATGTCGCCGGAGGAGAATGAGAACAAGGTGGCACGGTCTTCCTCACCGACGAAGGCGTATCGCCTGGCGCCTGACCCCAGGCGTGGCCAGGCGATGTTGTGAGCCTGGCCGCCGACCGTGGGCGCGTTGGCGATCTGCACCGGATTGGCTGGTGTGCCCGCACCGGCTCCACCGATGTCGAAGATGGATACTCCGCCGTCCCAGAGAGCGGTAAACAGAATTCCATCTCTCACAAAGACGTCATGAACGAAAGGGGTTCCCATTACCTGGGAATACACCTCCTTGGGAAGAGCGGGATCGGTGAGGTCAACGATTGTCAGCCGCGCCCGCGCACCGGCCCTCGGATCTATGGAAAGGAATCCGTAGAGCCTGCCGCTCACCCGCTGGATCTCCGCGGTGTGAACGCCACCCTGGGTGTTCGGACTGCTGTAACGTGTGATCAGCTGCGGCTTGAGCGGATCGGCAAGGTCGTAAATCACGATCGACCCGGGGCTGGGTTCCGTCGCGACGATCAACAACTTTCCGTCGTCGCTGACCTGCGCATCGCCCAGCGTAGTCGCGCCGCTAATGATCAGGGAGTCGCGCAGGACGGGCACATTGCCAGACACGTCCCAGATCTTGACCGCGTTTCCGGGTGCCTGCCGCGTCCCCCAAGTGGTCGTGTAGGCGACGTTGCCATGCACCCACACCTCTCCCGTGAAGCGCTCGGTGACTGATCCGTTGCCGAACACCGTCAGCGCCGGCGCCTGAGGGACGGGCGCATCGACCGGCGGCGGGATCGGCTGGGGGGCGACCGGCGAATCGCCACCGCACGCAGCGGTGGAGGCAAGCGCCAGCCCCAGTGAGAAAGACTTGAGATCGCGAAAAAGCGTGGCACCACGAAGAATTGGCATTATGTGCGTTCAGTGTGTGTGATCGTGTCCGGCTGGATCAATGATAGTACCCCGTGACGGGGCATCGCCACGCGGCTGACATAGCTCAGCAATGACATCAAGTTTTTCAGAGGTATCTTCTCACGGTCGG
>JACCRL010000173.1 GCA_013813605.1 Gemmatimonadaceae bacterium | reverse complement strand
GTCTCAAGCCGAGGACAGGAATTGTGGAAAGCGGAACGCCAGTTGCGCAAAGGAGTAGAGAGCAGGGTGTCGTCAGGCGCGGCCGGCTAACGTATTGGTCTTCCAAATCGTCTAACTAGGGCTGGGCGAGGCGTGTCGCGGCCGCCGCCAGCAAACCCACCGCTTCCCGCGCCTAGCTTCGTGTTATCGGAGCAATCCGGCCCACCTTCCATGAAGAGGAGGACGCATGTCGAAGCTCAAAGCTGTAAGCATTCTCCTCCTCGCCGGAGCACTGGCGGCGTGCGACGGGTCTCCCGTTATCGGCTCTTCCATCAGCGACGCCGTCGGAACTGCTGCAAGCAACATTGCCAGGGATATCAACGCGGAGCGGGCCGGCCGGCATCTTGGCTTCGACACCTACACCTACCCGGGCGAGGAATCGATGCGCGCCTGGAAGCAGGCAGAGAAGCCGTATCAGTGGGTCGGCTATTACCTCGAGGCGCCGTGTCACAGCGACGACTCGTGGTCCGGCAAGCGGCAGACGCTGACTGACATGGGCTGGGGCCTCGCCGTTATTTACGTCGGCCAGCAGACATGGGGCAGGACCCCCGGACAGAGAGTTACCGTCACGCGCTTCATGAACAGGCGCGTGCGTCAGGTGTCGCGCAGGAACGGGAAGTCAGTCGTACGGTACGTCACCAAGCGCGTTCCGTACAAGGTGAAAGTGCAGCCGCGCGCCCGCCTTGGCTCTGCATGCTCGACGCAGTTCGTTAACGGCGCTCGCGGGACGATTGACGCCGCCGATGCCGTCGCGCGCACTACCACCGAAGGGTTCGCAAAGGGATCCGTGATCTTCCTCGACATCGAGCGCATGGAATCCACGCCCAAGGCAATGCGGGACTATTACCGCGCATGGACGGAAGGCGTGCTGAAGGACGGACGCTATCGTCCGGGCTACTACGCCCACAAGCACAACGCCGAAACGGTCTATCGCGACGTGAAGGAAGTCCACGCGGTGAGGGGTGTGACCGCGGACCCGCCGTTCTGGATTGCGAGCGGGCGCGGCTTCTCGGAGGAGGCGGAGCCGGCCGATGTCGGCCACGCATTCGCGAAGGTGTGGCAAGGGGTGCTCGATGTCGTCGAGACGCACAACGGCGTTAAGCTCCCCATCGACATCAACGTTTCGTTCTTTCCGTCACCATCCGATCAGTCGAAGCCCGCGGAGTAACGACCGCTACTTGTCGCGAGTGATGAAATCCTCGCGCTTGGTGGGCCGGAACATGAGATCGAACGCGAGCCAGGTGGTCTTCGCGAACGGATAACACACGACCGCGCCGAGCACCGACAGCGCGATCCCTCCGTATTGAAACGCATCCCACGGAGGGTCGGGCCACGTTGCGATCAGGATCACGATAAATACTGTGGCAAGCAGAATCTCCACGGCGACCAGATTGATCATGTACGCGCCGAGGAAATAGTCGTTCTCGCCGCGGTCGAGAAGAATCCCGCAGCGCGGGCATCTTTCTTTTACGTCCAGGAAGCCGGTAAAGAGCGAGCCGCCGCCGCAATTCGGACAGTGGAGCCTGAGTGCCCGGCCCAACAGCAGCAGGGGCGACTTGCGCGTGATATCCGGCTGGTGCTTCCCGGCCGCCGGGCCGGGCGGTGCGTCACCCGTGCCCGGCAGCACGCCTTTCAGTGCCCTTTCACCGGGTGCGCGCGATACGGGTCCTCGAGCGCGCGGCAATTTTCTTCGCTCAGGTGCACGTCGAGCGCACGGACGGCGACGTCGAGGTGCTCAATTTTCGTCGCGCCGATGATCGGGGAGACGACGCCCGGCTGCTGCAGCAGCCACGCAAGAGAAACTTCCGCCGGCGGCTGTCCGAGATAGTTCGCAACCAGCCGCACCGCGTCGATGACATCCCCGTCGGAGGGCATGTCGTACAGCTCGACGGCGTACGAATCGTTGTCTGCCCGCCTCGTCCCGGCGGCGGGTGACGGAGTCTCGCGTGCAAGCCGTCCGCGAGCGAGCGGGGACCATGGAACGATTCCCACACCTTCAGCGATGCATAGCGGAATCATTTCCCGCTCCTCTTCGCGGTAGAGAAGGTTGTAGTGGTTCTGCATCGAGATGAACCGTGCCCAGCCGTTCCGCTCCGACGCGCTGAGGGCTCGCGCCATTTCCCACGCGTAGCCGGAACTGGCGCCGATGTAGCGGACCTTTCCCTGGTGAACGAGATGGTCGAGCGCCGCGAGCGTCTCCTCGATCGGAACGGTGCCCTTGAAGCGGTGGATGTAATAGAGGTCGATCGTCTCGACCCCCAGCCGCCGCAAGCTCGCCTCGCAACCCTGTACGAGATGTTTGCGCGAGAGTCCTCCCATGTTCGGTCCGGCGCTCATGGGAAAGTGGGCCTTGGTCGCGAGTACGATCTCGTCCATGTTAGCCATCTCGCGCAGCGCGCGGCCGGTGATTTCCTCGCTCACGCCCATCGAGTACATGTCGGCGGTGTCGAAGAAGTTGATTCCCAGCTCGAGTGCCTTCTTGTAGAAGGGCCGGGCTTCGTCTTCGTCCAGAACCCAGGGCCGCCACTTCGAGTCCCCGTAAGTCATGCAGCCGAGGCAGATGCGGGAAACCATGAGGCCGCTTCGGCCGAGCTCTGCGTATTGCATTGGGGGGCTCCGTAGGCGTCGCAAGGGGAAGCGGCGCCGGGTCAATGTATCAGCGAAGAGGGAGGCGTGAGCGCTTCGTGCCGCCGGGCATATTATATACGCAATTCACGAGCGCGGCCCCTTGCAACTATCACTGGAAAAGAAAGGCTGCCTGCTGATTGCTGTTAGCGAGCAACGCCGCCGGCTGCTTGCAATCCGACTTCTGTCGGCGAGGGGGCGCACCGCTTTTTCGCCTGACGGCCAACGAGTGAATTCGTGAGGCAGGCAGTCGGCAGTAGCTGCTGAGAGCAATCAGCCCGCAGCCTGTCAGTTCTCCCTGATAGTTAATCCCTCCCACGTGCCCCGACCTCAGATTCCTCAACCCTTTCCCCCCGGTCGGTGTCAGAAGTGCGACAATGGAGTTAGTGGCTTACGAGTCTCAGAGCTCAGTGAACGAATCGCAACTCATCAACCGCGTGATCGCCGGCGAAGCTGCCGCGGAGCGGGAGTTCTACGATACGTACGTCGATCGGATCTTCCGGCTGGCGTTTCGCCTCGCCGGTGATGACGATCTGGCGCGTGATTTCACGCAGGCCACGTTCATCAGGGCGTTCGAAAAGATCGGGAGTTTTCGTGGGGAGTCATCCTTGTCCACGTGGCTGCACTCGATCGGTGTATCTGTGTCGCTGAACGGGCTGCGCAAGACGAAAAGGCTCAAGGAACGCGAGGCGCCGATGGACGAGGGAATGACGGTCGGCACGACGTGGCACCATCCGCAGCCCGATCTGAGGGAACGGCTCGACCGCGCGATAGACGCGCTGGGCGAGAAGTACAGGACGGTGTTCGTGATGCACGACGTCGAAGGCTATACGCACGAGGAAATAAGTGGCACGCTCAGCATTCCAATCGGGACTTCAAAGTCCCATCTCTTTCAGGCGCGAAGCAAGCTTCGCGTCGCATTGGCGGATTTCGCGCCGGAGTGGGTGTCATGACTGAAGATCGCTTCGAGGAATTCCTGAAGACCGCGGCGCAGGGCTACAACGCGCCGCCGCCGCGCACGCCGCGCGACGAGATGTGGGCGGAGGTACAGTCCGCCCGCGCGGCCGGTCCGCGTCTGGTGCACGGCGCTGGTTCGGCGGCCTCTCCGGCCGCCCGGCATCCGTTTGCCG
>JACCRL010000263.1 GCA_013813605.1 Gemmatimonadaceae bacterium | reverse complement strand
CGTTGCGCCCGCCGCGCGTACGACCACCGTGCGGGTGGTCGACCGGGTTCATGACTTCGCCGCGAACCTTTGGCCGCTTGCCCTGCCAGCGGCTCTTGCCCGCCTTTCCCGCCGAGAGCAGCTCGTGCTCGGCGTTGCCAACCTCGCCGACCGTCGCGAGGCACTTGCCGTGCACCAGACGCATCTCCGTAGAGGCCATGCGCAGCGTGACGTAGTCGCCTTCCTTGGCGACCACCTCGAGCGAGGTTCCGGCCGACCGCGCCATCTGCCCGCCCTTGCCCGGCTTCAGCTCGACGTTGTGGACGTCGGTGCCAAGCGGGATCTCGCGCAGCGGAAGCGTGTTGCCGACGCGGCTGTCCGAGCCCGGTCCGGAAACGATCTTGTCACCCACCGACAATCCCTTCGGGTGCAGGATGTAGCGCTTCTCGCCGTCCTCGTACTCGACCAAGGCGATACGCGCGGTGCGGTTGGGATCGTACTCGATCTCCCGCACGGTCGCCGTCATGTTGAACTTGTTGCGCTTGAAGTCGATGATGCGGTACATGCGCTTGTGACCACCACCGATGCGGCGCATCGCGATGTGGCCGTGGTTGTCGCGGCCGCCCGACTTCTTGAGCGGAGCCATGAGCGACTTCTCGCCCGTCGTCCGCGTGATCTCCGCAAAATCGGAGACGCTGCGGAAGCGCGAGCTCTTTGTCACCGGCTTGAATTGACGAACGCCCATTTGCTAAGCCTCGAAGATGTCGATGGAATCGCCCTGAGCGAGCGTCACGATTGCCTTCTTCCAGTGTGGACGGCGGCCCTTGACCTGGCCAACGCGGCGGTCCTTGCCGCGATGGTTCGACGTCCATACGCCGGTCACTTTCACGGCGAACAGCTCCTCGATCGCCTTCCTGATGTGAGTCTTGGTGGCCTCGGGGTGCACGCGGAACGTGTATTCGCCACGGTCCTGGTACGCCGCCGACGTCTGCTCGGTCACGATCGGGGTGATGATGGTGCGCGTTATCGTTGGCATTGCTTACTTCCCCTTCTTCTTGCCGGCGGACTTCTTCGCCGCTGATTTCTTTGCCGCCGTCTTCTTTGCGGCAGCCTTGGGCCTGGCGGAAGTTCCCGCTGCCTTGGCAGCCTTGCGCGCGCTCTTCTGCGCCGACTTGTGGGCGTTCGCCTTCTTCGCCGTCTTCTTTGCGGTCTTCTTTTCGGCCTTGTCGGGACGGCTGGGCTTCTTCGGTGACTTTGCCTTCGCGTCGCGCGGCTTCTCGTCCACCTTGTCGAGCGTGTAGCCCAGCGCGTTCGACTCGATCAGCACCACATCGGACCACAGGACGTGATAGGTCGAGACGTCCGAGTACGGCATCACGTGCGTGCGCTGCAGATTCCGGCCGCTCAGAAACACGTTCTGCTTCATCCCGTCGGTGAGGATCAGGACCTTCCTGTTCGTCACGCCGAGCGCGCCGAGCAGGGAGATCATCTGCTTCGTGTTCGGCTTGTCGTAGCTGAAGTTGTCGATCACGATCACGGCATCCTCGCGGGCGCGCGCATTGAGCGCGCTCTTCCGGGCCAGCATGCGGATCTGCTTCGGAACTTCCTGCTTGTACTTGCGTCCGGTCGGGCCGAAAACCGTTCCGCCGCCGACGAAGTGAGGGGCGCGGCGTGAGCCCTGACGGGCGCGTCCGGTTCCCTTCTGCTTCCACGGCTTCTGGTTTCCACCCACCACCAATCCGCGCGTCTTCGTGTACGCGAGACCGAGGCGCTGGTTGGCGAGAAACGCCTTAACCGCCTGGTGCATCACCGGCATGTTTACGGTGCCGTCGAATAGCTCGCCGGGCAGGTCAAGCCGCTCGCGCTCCGTTCCGCCGGCAGTGAATGCCGCTGCCTTGAGTGTCGTCGATTCAGTCATGATCAACCCTGCTTCTTCACGAGTACGATCCCGTTGGTGGGACCGGCAACGGAGCCGCGGATGTAGATGAGGTTACGCTCGGCGTCGATGCGCTCGATGCGGAGGTGAGTCTGCGTGTGTCGCTCATTGCCGTACTGACCCGGCATCTTCTTGCCCTTGATGACGCGCGACGGGTCGGTGCCTGGCCCGATTGAGCCGGGACGGCGGTGCTTGGTGTTTCCGTGCGTGTTGGGACCTCCGGCGAAGCCGTAGCGCTTGACGACGCCCTGGAATCCGCGGCCCTTCGAGGTGCCGGTCACCTTGACCTGCTCGCCCGGCGCAAAGATCTCGACGGTGATCTTGTCGCCGAGGTTGTAGGTCGGGATCTCCTTTCGGTTCTCCTTGAGCTGTGCGTCATCGAGACGGAAGCTGCGCAGGACGCGCGGGGCGACGGTCAGGCCAGCCTTGGCGGCGTGACCGACGACAGCCTTGTGCGCGCGGCGGCCACGCGGCGTCTTCTCGTTCTTCTTCGACTCGCGGGCATTCTTCTGCTCACCGTAGCCGAGCTCGACCGAATCGAAGCCCGCCTTGTCCTTTTTCAGCACCTTCACGACGGGGTTGGGCGGAGCCTCGACCACCGTGCAAGGGATTTGCTGTCCCTGTTCGTTGAAGATCTGGGTCATGCCCAGCTTTTTACCGATGATACCGATCATTGAATCCTCTATTGGTCCAGGTCGCCTTGCTACTCGACCTTGATCTCGACATCGACGCCGGCCGGCAGATCCAGCTTCGTCAGTGCATCCACGGTCGCGGCGCGCGAATCGAGGATGTCGATCAGACGCTTGTGCGTCTTGAGCTCGAACTGCTCGCGCGACTTCTTGTCCACGTGCGGCGAGCGAAGAACGGTCCAGCGCTTCGTCTTGGTCGGCAGAGGAATGGGACCAGATACCTGCGCGCCCGTCTTCTCAGCCGTGCGGACAATGTCCGCCGAAGCCTGATCGATGATCGCGTGGTCGAATGCCTTGAGCCGAATGCGAATTCTTCCTGCCATAACTCTCTCGCGTCTCTATTAAGGAAGTGTCGCGGTTACTTGATGATCTTGGTGACGACGCCGGCACCGACCGTGCGGCCGCCCTCTCTGATCGCGAAACGGAGACCCTCGTCCATCGCGATCGGCGTGATCAGCTCGATCTGCATCTGAACGTTGTCGCCCGGCATCACCATCTCCATACCCTCGGGCAGCTCGACGCTTCCCGTCACGTCGGTCGTTCTGAAGTAGAACTGCGGACGGTAGCCCTTGAAGAACGGCGTGTGTCTGCCGCCCTCTTCCTTGGTCAGCACATACACCTCGGCCGAAAAGAGCGTGTGCGGCTTGATCGAGCCCGTCTTGGCCAGCACCATGCCGCGCTCCACGTCTTCCTTCGCGATGCCGCGGAGCAGGAGGC
>JACCRL010000107.1 GCA_013813605.1 Gemmatimonadaceae bacterium | reverse complement strand
GTGTAAAATGCGGCACCTGAACGCCCTCGCCGCACTATGAGAATGCGTCTTCATGGTGCAGCATGTTCGGATTAAAAGTCCGTTGCTCTACCAACTGAGCTACCGGGTCTAAACGACGGCAAGCGCTAAACTTAGTCGTACCTACGCAGGATGCGCCACGCGGCCACGTAGGGAAAAAAAGTAGGCACTTCCTTGTCGGACTTGGGCGTCATGCCCGCTTAGCTCCGGTGCGTGAGTGCGATCGACGAGGCCTCGCAAGGTGGTACATGGCTTCCTCTTTACTTTTTCTGTATCCCGTCATAGCTTGGGGCCCATGACGGGCTTCTCGTTTACCGCAACCTATTACTACGGCGCCTTCGGTTACAACCGATGGGGGCCCCGGTCGCGCGTGCGGTAAAGGATTCGCTTCAGCATCGCAGACAGACCACGGGCCTCCGCAATCGCGGGGGCTTTTTCTTTCCCGACCCCCGCGAAAAAAGAGATCCTCTTCTCAATCTTCACGTCGGGGCAATCATGGCACGATCCGAGTCAATGCACGGCACAGGGACAAGGCTGCAGGAAAACGGCGTACTGGGGGTGCGGGACCGGTCGAGCCCGTATCGTCTGGCTGCACACCACTCCGATGCGCCACTGCTGACGCGCGCGGTACGTGTGAGCGACGGCGTTACCATTGGAGGCGCCACGATTACCGTGATCGCGGGGCCCTGCTCCGTGGAGAGCGCCGAGATGATCGCCAGCGTCGCTCTCAGCGTGAAGAGCCTCGGAGCGGCGATGCTGCGGGGCGGAGCGTTCAAGCCCCGCTCATCTCCCTATTCTTTCAACGGGCTCGGCGCCGCAGCGCTGGGGTTCCTCGAAGCGGCACGCGCCGGGAGCGGCCTGCCCGTCGTAACGGAGGTAATGGACACGCGGCAGGTCGAGCTTGTCACTCGGAGCGCGGACATGCTGCAGATCGGCGCGCGCAACATGCAGAACTATTCCCTGCTCGATGAAGTCGGCAGGTGCGGCCGGCCGGTGCTGCTGAAGCGGGGATTGTCGGCAACGATCACGGAGCTCCTTCTCGCCGCCGAGCACGTGATGGCGGCGGGAAACAGCGACATCGTCCTGTGCGAGCGTGGAATCCGCACCTTCGAGACTTCGACACGGAGCACGCTCGACATTTCTGCGATTCCGGTGCTGAAGGAGGAGACCCACCTGCCCGTGATCGTTGATCCCAGCCACGCGGGAGGGCGGGCGCGGCTGGTCACTCCTCTCGCGCTCGCCGCCATTGCCGCCGGAGCGGATGGCATCATGGTGGAAGTTCACCCCGATCCTGCGTCGGCGCTATCCGACGGCGATCAATCGCTGACCATCGAGATGTTCGGGGAACTGATGCGGGCCGCCGCGCCCGTGGCGAGGGCGGTCGGACGCACGCTTTCGTGGGAAAGCGAAGGCAATCTCGTGCCGGCGGATGAGATACGGCTCTTGCCCAAAGGCCGGGTTGCATGATGCGCGTAGCCTTTCAGGGAGTCCGCGGCGCGTACTCCGAGAGCGCAATCGCCAGGATATGGCGCCATCCGGTGGAGGTCGTGCCGCTGCCGGACTTCAATGCCGTAGTGCGCGCCGTTCATGACGGCGAGGCGGATGCCTGCGTGATACCCGTCGAGAATTCGATCGTCGGCCGCGTGGATGCGGGGTCTCACGCGCTGGCGGCTTACCCCGATGTTCTGACTTTCGGCGAAACGGTCGTCATGGTACGGCACTGTCTGCTGGCGTCGCCAGGCGCGACCGTGGAGGGACTCCGCACGGTATCCAGCCACCCCGTGGCGCTGGCGCAGTGCGGCCGGTTCTTCGGGAGAAATCCCTGGATCGTGCCGACGACATCGTTCGATACGGCGGGGGCCGCTCGAGACGTCTCGGAATCCGGAGACCTTTCCCGCGCGGCGATCGCGGGTCGCGCGGCCGCCGAGCGGTACGGTCTGGCGGTGCTGGAGGAGGGAATTCAGGATTCGCGCGACAACCATACGCGATTCGTCGCGGCGGTGTCTAGAAGCTCGGGGCTGTGGCGACGCACGCATGCCATCCGCGGAGCGACGTCGGTCGAAGAGGACGAGCCGCGCCAGATAACCGAAGCGACACAGGAGCTGCTCCGGGCGATGGTATATCGAAACAGCATCGAGCTGGATGAAGTGGTGAGCGTCATCTTCTCGGTCACGCCGGACCTCAAGGCCGCGTTTCCGGCGCAGGCCGCACGTGAGATGGGGTGGGTGGACGTGCCGCTGCTCTGCGTCAGCGAGATTCCTGTTCCCGGGTCAATGCCGCGCTGCCTCCGGGCGCTCGTTCAGGTCGAACTCTCCGCGCCGCGGCGCCTCGACCCGCACATTTATCTGCGGAAAGCCGTGTCGCTGCGGCCAGACGTCGCGCGAAGGCGGGAGGTGGCGGGCTCATCCACGCGGTAGAAGCGATTATGCTTCGCGCATGAATCGCTGCGAAGTCGCGCTGCGCGGACTGCGTCCCGCGCTCGTCGAGCGCAAAGAGTTCGGCAGTGGTAACAAACGACAGTCAGAGAGGATTTGCCCGGTGCGCAATG
>JACCRL010000098.1 GCA_013813605.1 Gemmatimonadaceae bacterium | reverse complement strand
GTTGATGACGGTGCCGAGCATTCCCATGTAGTCTGCGCCCACCCGTTCCATTCCCATCTTCGAGAGCTGGGCGCCGCGCACGATGTTACCGCCGCCGATGACCAGGCCGACTGCGGCGCCGAGCCCGACGATGTCCGAGATCTCGATCGCCAGGCGCTTCATCACTTCGAAATCGAAGCCGGTGCGCTTGTCTCCGGCGAGCGCCTCGCCGGAAAGCTTGAGGAGAATCCGCTTGTACTTGAGGTCTGCCAAGCGGGCCTCTACTCCTCGCCCATCTGGAAGCGCACGAAGCGACGCACCTGGATGTTCTCGCCGAGCTTGGCCGAGGCTTCCTTGATGAGGTCGTCGATCGTCTTCTTCGGCTCGCGGATCCACGCCTGGTGAACGAGCGCGACATCCTTGTAATACGCCTCGATTTTGCCGGTGACGATTTTCTCGATGAGGTGCTCGGGCTTGCCGCTCTCCTTCACCTGTTCGACGAAGATACGACGCTCGCGCTCGACCCTGTCCTGCGGCACCTGATCCTTGTCCACAGCGACAGGCGCGGCGGCGGCGATATGCTCGGCGATGTACTTCACGAGCTGCTTGAAGTCATCGGTGCGCGCAACGAAGTCGGTCTCGCAGTTCACTTCCACCATCACGCCGACCTTGCCGTTGTGATGGATGTAGCTGGCGACGGTGCCCTCGCTCGTCTGCTTGCCGATGCGCTTCTCGGCCTTGGCGATCCCCTTCGTGCGAAGGTATTCGATCGACTTCTCCATGTCGCCCTTGTTCTCCTCGAGCGCCCTCTTCGACTCCATCATTCCGGCACCGGTTCGCTGGCGCAGAGTCATTACATCCTTTGCGGTAAACACTGTTCTTTCCCTATAGGTTCCGACGCCCGTGCCCAGGCGCATCCGTTTGTGAAAACGCCGCCGGAAAGTTCCGGCGGCGTGAAAGCTAACTCTCTACTTCGGCGTCTGCGGGTTCTTCGGTCGCCTCTTCGCCACCTTCACCGGCCTCCGCACCCTCGCCGCCTTCACCGCCAGTCTTGAGGCGAGCGGCAATCGCTTCCGGCTTGGCGCGCCTGCGCCGCGGCCGTCTCTTTCGCTTCCTGTCGCCCTCGCCCTCGGGCTCGGCACCGCGGTCGGAGCTGTAGGTGTAGGACTCCGATTCCTCGACTTCCTCGCGCACCGGCGCTTCGCGTCGCGCCTCGACGATTGCGTCGGCGATCGACTTCGTCATCAGCTCGACGGAGCGAATGGCGTCGTCGTTGCCGGCGATCGGAACCGTGATCAGGTCGGGGTCGGCGTTCGTGTCCACGAGCGCGATCAGCGGGATGTTGAGCTTGTTCGCCTCGTTGACGGCGATCCGCTCCTTCTTCGAATCAACGACGAACATGAGTCCGGGAAGGCGCGTCAGGTTCTTGATGCCGGAAAGGTTCTTCGAGAGCTTGTCGCGCTGACGGCTCATCATCAGCTGCTCTTTCTTGGTGTAGTTCTCGAAGTCTCCACCGGCCTCGCTGCCCGCCTCGAGCTCCTTGAGGCGGCGAACCTGCTTCTTCACCGTCTGGAAGTTGGTGAGCAGTCCGCCCAGCCACCGCTCCGTCACGAACATCGCGCCGCAGCGCTCTGCCTCGCTCTTTACGATGTTGACGAGCTGTCTCTTGGTGCAGACGAAGAGAACGTTGTCGCCGCGGAGGATCACTTCCCGCGCCAGCTTCTGCGCCAGCTCGAGCTGACGAAGCGTCTTCTGCAGGTCGATGATGTGGATCCCGTTCCGCTCGGCGAAGATGAAACGACGCATCTTCGGGTTCCAGCGGCGGGTCTGGTGTCCGAAGTGGACACCGGCTTCGAGGAGCTGCTCCAGATTGGGCTGAGCCATTAAGTAAGGATTCCTTCGGGGTTAACGCTTCGAGAACTGGAACTTCTTGCGTGCTTTCGGACGGCCGGGCTTCTTGCGCTCGACGGCGCGCGCATCGCGCGTGAGGAGCGCGAGGTCGCGGAGCTTGCGACGGTGCGACTCGTCCATCTTCACCAGCGCGCGGGCGACGGCGAGACGGAGCGCGCCGGCCTGGCCGGTGAGTCCGCCACCTTCCACCTTAGCCTTCACGTCATAGCGTCCGAGCGTGTCGGTGATCGTGAACGGCTGCTGAATGGCGGAGACGTGCGCGGGGCGCGGGAAATAGTCGCCAAGCGTGCGGCCATTGACCGTCCACTTGCCCGAGCCAGGCGTGATGTAGAGACGGCAGACGGCTTCCTTGCGCCGTCCGATCGTGTGAATCGTATCAGGCATTACTTCTCGCTCTTCTTGTTGAGTTCGAGCACCTTCGGCTGCTGCGCCGCGTGGGTGTGCTTGTCGTCCGCGAATACACGGAGCTTGCCGCGGAGCTTCTGGCGTCCGAGGGCGGTCTTCGGCAGCATGCCGTAGACGGCCTTTTCGATCACGCGCTCAGGGTGCTTCTTGAGCATGGTCGCGTAGGGAATGAAGCGCTCATGGCCCATGTAACCGGTGTGACGGAAATACTCTTTCTGCTCCGCTTTCTTGCCGGTGACGCGCACCTTGGAGGCGTTGATCACGATGACGTTGTCACCGGTGTCCATGTGCGGCGTGTACATCGGCTTGTGCTTGCCGCGGATGATCCTGGCGACCTCGGTGGCGAGGCGGCCGAGCACCATTCCTTCGGCGTCGACGATGTACCACTGGTGCTCGATATCCCGCGGGGTCGCGGAGTATGTCTTCATATGAAGCAGAACGGGTATGTAGAGCCGGCCCCCTTGGTGTTTCGAGTAGGGTTCCCAGCAGTTGACTAAGTGGTTTTACGACAGCCTTTTAAGGTATCCGGCACACGGTGCAGTGTCAACCGGAAACGCTCCACGGGTAGTGACGGTATGCGCGCCCCTGGCGCGAGAGGCGTCTCAACGCGTTGCGTTGGCGGCGCAGGCGAAGGGAATAGGGAATAGGGGAAGTGCACCAGCGAGGAGTCGCCCGTTCGGTTCCCCTGGTCCCTATTCCCTAGTCCCTTATCGGTTCTGCCCTCACTCTCACCGGCGCTCGCAGGCTCGCGACGAGCGAATCGATGGTCGTCGTGCTCACGTTCGGGGCTCTGAAAACCATCTGGCGGCGGAGTGAAAGTGTGGCCGTGGCGCCCAGGCGGGGATCGGTGTTCGGGATGATCGACGTGATCCAGCTGCCACTCGCGCTGTACGCGAACTCGTCTCCGGTGCACTGCGTGAATGACGATGTGATCGCGTCGTCATAGAAGCTTGTCCTCGTAAGGCCGGAGCTGTTGGTCGATACCGTGTGCGTTGTCACCATCGTGCCGGGAGCGCCCTGCACCGACTCCCATTCGAGCGGACCGGCGCGGACGACGTCAGGCCGACCGTCGATGATGACTCCCTGCGGATTCAGGTTGTTGCGGTACGTCATGCCCGCGGCGGCCGGACTGTAGTCAAAGAAATCGACGATCCCCGGGATGGGATGCACGCGCAGAAACGTCGTGATCTCGGCGTATTGCTCGTAGAACAGGTGCTCGCGCTGCACCAGGGGACCGCTGTTGAAGCCGACGTACGCTCGGATAGCACGCACCGGTCCGGAGATGTTGACGATGAACGCACCCTCGCTTCGCGATCCGGTGTACTCGGTTCGCGCGCAGCTGCCCGGCCCAAAACTGTTCTTGTATCGATCGAGGATATCGACTGCGGTCGAACTTCCCGCCGATATCTGTAGACGGTCGAGAATCCAGCGGTCGGCGAAGTGCTGGCTGTAGAAGCGAGTGGTCACCGTGGAGTTCTCGGGGTTCGCGCCTACCGCATCACCGGTGCGACGGTTCGCATCGGGCGACAGGCCCGCGCGATCGTAGGTGGCGCGGTACTCACCCGATGCCGGGGCGAAGTTGTACACGACATAGGGCGCTACGGCGGTGGTCGCAACCGTGTCACTGCGGGTGAACAGATACACGTAGCCGCGACCAGTCGACTGTGGCTCTGAGACCGTGAGTTTGACTCCGCTGCCCGCACTCACACCAGGCGGTCGCGACGCGCCAACCGGCGCCTCGCTTCCCGCGTCGCGCGCCATGAACACCAGTTCGTCGTTCCGGTCGAACGCGACGTCCGGGTCAGCGCCAATGAACGTCTTAGCGTCCGTGTAGTAGATCTGAACTACCCTGCCGGCCAGGTCGCTGCACCACCCCGGTTGTGCGCAAGTCGCGGGATCGAGACCTCGGTAGGCATCGCCGATCGCGACCATTGCCCGCTCATCGACCTGAACCGGGATCCGCGTCCAGCCTGCCGCGTCGAAGCGGTAACCAACGATCCGCGCCGGCGGCGTTCCAACGAGCGATGGGATGCTGTCACCGGTGAGCACTACGGGCTCGAAGTCGCGCTGGAGTAATGGCGCCGCCCGTTCGCCGCC
>JACCRL010000090.1 GCA_013813605.1 Gemmatimonadaceae bacterium | reverse complement strand
GACTCCCACCGCACCCGCGACCGGGCCGCTCACCTTGTCGCTACCCGAGCTGCTCGCCGGCGTCGACCGTGTGCTGCGTGTCGCGCGGAAGCCGCACATCCACGACATCGTTCCGCGCGCGCTCGATGTGGACGGCGCAATCGGGACCGTCCGCGCGCTGCTCGCCCTCCGCGCCCGCGCCCAGTGGACCGATGTGCTCCCCGTGAACCCGGAGCCATGGGAAGTGCTCTCGCTTCTTCTCGCCCTGCTGGAGCTCGCCAAGCTCGGTGAGCTGAGACTGGAGCAGCGGCGCGCCTTCGCTTCCTTCGAGATCACTCGTGACCCCGCTAGCGAAGCTGCTTGAGGCGGCGCTGTTCGCCAGCGGCACTCCGGTGTCGGCAGCAGAGCTGCGCGCGATGGCGCGTCATGCCACGGACGGGGAGGAGACACTTGAAAGCGCGCTAGATGCGCTACGCGACCACTACGAAACCGACGGTCATGGAGTCGAGCTGGTTGAAATCGCGGGCGGCTGGCAGATACTGACGCGGCCGGAGTTTACCGAGGCGATCGAGAGAGCGCAGCTCGCATCGCGCCCGCAGCGGCTCTCGGCGGCGGCTCTGGAGACGCTGGCGATCATTGCCTACCGCCAGCCGATCGGTCGAGCCGAGATCGAGGAGATCCGCGGTGTCGGCGCGGGCGCGATTCTCAAGTCGCTTCACGAGCGCGGGCTCGTCGATGTCGTCGCGCGCGGAGAAGGGATCGGGAGGCCGCTGCTCTACGGGACGACGCCGGCATTCCTCGAGCAGTTCGCGCTGCGCCATCTCGAAGAGCTGCCGCGCGCCGACGAGCTCGCGATCGCGCTTCGCGCGCCGCGCCCCGCTACGCTCACGGGGAGCCTGGTCAGGGAGAACGGAGAGCCGCCAGCGCGGGCTGACTGATGCCTGCGACGATGCGCATTCAGCGCGCGCTCGCGCGCGCCGGCATCGCCTCGCGCCGTGCCGCCGAGGAGCTCGTTGCCGCGGGCAGAGTTCTCGTGAACGGCGAAGTGGCGAAGACGGGGCAATCGGTTGATCCGGTTTCGGATCGCATCACCGTCGACGGAAAGCCGGTGGCCGCCCCCGCCGCAACGCGCTGGGTGGTGCTCAACAAGCCACCCGGCGTGATGACAACGCGGAGCGATCCGGGCGGCAGGAAAACAGTGTTCGACCTCGTCGAGCCGACACCCGGTCTGACCTACGTCGGGCGGCTCGACTACATGACCGAGGGCGTGCTGCTGTTCACGAACGATGGCGACGCGGCGCACCAGCTCACGCACCCAAGCAACGAGATCGAGCGCGCCTACGTCGCGACGGTGCGTGGTGACGGCGCCGAAGCGGCACGCGCTGCGCGCGGCGGGGTAGAGCTCGAAGATGGGCTGGTCGTCCCGCGCGACATATCCGCGCACCGCATCACGCGCGGACGGTGGGACATTCACGTCACGATCGCCGAAGGCCGGACACGCGAAGTGCGCCGGTTCTGCGAGGCGCTCGGGCTCGAGGTCGAAAGGCTCGTGCGTGTGCAGTTCGGGCCAGTAAAGCTGGGAACGCTCGAGACGGGCAAAGTGCGTCCGCTGACGGCGCGCGAGCGTGACGTGATCGCCGCGCTCGCCCGTGGCGGCGCGGCAAAGCGAAGTGAAAAGCGTGGCGCAACCGATACCAACATAGGAGCAAGTCGTGGACGTAAACGCCCAAACAGCCGCTGACGCAACTGTCGTAAGCGAAGTCGTGCGCGAGGTCGGCAAGAGAATCGTCGGCCAGGAGTACATGGTCGAGCGGCTCCTCATCAGCCTCCTCACCGGAGGCCACGTTCTCCTCGAGGGAGTGCCCGGTCTCGCCAAGACGCTGACTGTGCGCACGCTCGCCGAGACGATCAACACCAGCTTCAGCCGCATCCAGTTTACGCCCGACCTGCTCCCCGCCGACGTCGTCGGCACGCAGATCTACGACCAGTCGAACGGCCAGTTCTCGGTGAAAAAGGGGCCGATCTTTGCCAACATCATTCTCGCCGATGAAATCAACCGCGCGCCCGCCAAGGTGCAGGCGGCGCTGCTCGAGGCGATGCAGGAGAAGCAGGTGACGATCGGCGGCACGACACACTTGCTCGAGGAGCCCTTCCTCGTTCTCGCTACCCAGAACCCGATCGAGCAGGAAGGCACGTATCCTCTCCCCGAAGCACAGATCGACCGCTTCATGCTCAAGCTTCACGTCGGCTATCCGACCCGTGACGAGGAAAAGGAGGTGCTCCGGCGCATGGCGAGTGGCGAGCCGATTCCCGTCAACCGCGTCGCGACACCGCAGCAGATCCTCGCCGCGCGACGCCACATCGCCGAGCTGTACATGGATGACCGCGTCGTCGATTACATCGTCGACATCGTGCAC
>JACCRL010000081.1 GCA_013813605.1 Gemmatimonadaceae bacterium | reverse complement strand
CCGGCACGGCGACCACCGTCTCCAGCATCAACGCGGCAAACTCGGTGGCGGTCATCTCCACGGAGAGACTGAACCGCGTCCCGACGCAGACACTCGAAAACGCCCTGCAGGGCAAGGTTCCGGGTGCCACGATCACCCAGAACTCGGGTGCTCCGGGCGGTGGAACCCAGATCCAGCTTCGCGGCGTGTCGAGCATTAACGCGGGGTTCGGCCCGCTTTACGTCATCGACGGCGTCATTGTCGACAACTCGTCCATCGCCAACGGCATTACCGCGATCACGCAGTCCTCACGCAGCAACTTCCCGTCGTCGCAGGATCAGAGAGTCAATCGTTCCGCGGACATCAATCCGAATGACATCGAAAACATTCAGATCCTGAAGGGTCCCTCGGCCAGCTCGATCTACGGCTCGCGCGGCACGAACGGAGTTATCATCATCACTACCAAGCAGGGACGGGCGGGAAAGACCACGCTCGACATCTCCCAGCGCTTCGGGACGGCCGCGCTCTCCAACAAGCTTGGCCTTCGCTGCTTCGGATCTGCTGAAGAAGTGCAGGCCGAGGTTAACGCGGGGCATATTGACAAGGCGACGGGCGTTGCTGAGTTCAACGCGGCCACGGACAAGTGCCACGATTACGAGCAGGAGTTTTACGGTGAGAATCCGTTCAACTATCAGACGATCGGTTCGGTCCGTGGGGCCAGTAACGCCGGCACCACCTTCTTCGTCTCGGGTCTCGTTCAGCACGACTGCGGCCTGGTGCGCAACGACTTCTACAACAAGCAGTCGCTCCGCGCCAACCTCGGCCAGCAGTTCGGCACCCGGCTGACCCTCCGCGCCAACACCGAGCTCATTCACTCGCTGACTCAGCGCGGCGTCAGCGGCAACGATAACACCGGCATCAACCCGTATACGACGTTTTCGGGAACGCCCTCGTTCATCGAGCTGCGCCGCAATGCGGACGGGACCTTTCCGAAGAATCCTTCAACCTTCGTCGGCAACAACAACCCGTTTCAGAATGCCGAGGTCATCAAGACCCCGGAGAACGTCTACCGTCTGATCGGCAGCGCGTCCGGCCAGTACAGTCTGATCTCCAGGGAGCGCCAGTCGCTCGATTTCAGCCTCCGCGGCGGCGTCGACAGCTACTCCTTCCAGGCGAAGGTCATATCTCCGGCGACGGCCTTCATCGAACAGGTGAACGCCCTTCCCGGTACCATCGTCAACAGCCAGGCGAACGTGCTCAGCGCCAACCTGGGCGGTTCGCTTACGCACCGCATGATCACCAACGCCTTTACTGCGACGACTTCCGCTGGATTCGGTCAGAGCCGTCGTAATTCGGATGTCGTCGCCAACACCGGCCGCGGTGTGTTCCCGGGAGTTACAAACGTCTCCGCGGCAACTCAGATCTTCACCACGGAAGGACAGGGCATCAACAAGTTCTTCTCGCTCTACGCGCAGGAAGAGTTCCTCACGCTGGGGGAGCGCCTTTTCCTTACTGCAGGCGTCAACGCGGAGAGATCGAGTAACAACGGCGATGCAAGAAAATTGTATGCCTACCCGAAATTCTCGGCCTCGTATCGCGTCCCGTTCATCCCGACGCGAATTGACGAGCTGAAGCTGCGTGCTGCATACGGCCGCTCCGGCAACCAGCCGGAAGGTGGCAAGTACACATTCCTCAGTACCCTGATCGAAGAGGGAGTGAGCGGATTTCGCGCGTCGACGGTGAGAGGCTTCCCCGAGATCAAGCCGGAAACGGCAAGCGAGATCGAGGGTGGCCTGGACCTGACGAGCTTCGGTGGCCGCTTGAGGCTGTCGGCAACACAGTTCCGCAAGCAGATCGACAATCTCATTCTGCAGGCTTCGATTGCGCCTTCCACAGGCTTCACCAGCCAGTCGATCAACGGCGGCCAGATCGTCACTCACGGCACCGAGCTCGAGCTCGGCATGACGCCGATCCAGATGGAGCGCTTCAGCTGGGTGTCGAACACGACTTACGCCAGCAACAAGGGCAAGGTCACCCGTCTACCCGTGCCGCCGTTCATTCCGATCAGCGGATCGTTCGGCAGCCGGTTCGGCAACGCCTTCGTTCAACAGGGCCAGTTGATCACCGTCCTGCAGGCCATCAATGGCTGCAAGGCGCTCAGCTCGACCGGATCGTGCTCCTCAGCAAACCGTATTCTGTCGTTCGTCGGCAATTCGGCCCCTGATTACCAGATGGGGTTCAGCAACGACTTCACTTTTGGCCCGATCCGGCTTGCGTCGCTCGTGGACTGGAGAAAGGGCGGGCTGGGGGTCAACCTCACCAACGCCTATTTCGACGGCGGACTTGGCGCTGATACCGCGGTGGGCAATGCGCGCGCCAGAAGCTTCGCGGCGGGCAATGCCGCGTACGTTGAGCCGAGCGGCTTCGTAAAGCTGCGCGAGCTCACTGTTGGCTTCGAGCTTCCGGCTGGGCTGACCTCGGGCATGTTCAATGGCCGGGCTCAGAGCGCTCGCATCGAGCTCAGCGGTAGGAACCTGGCAACCTGGACGAAGTACACAGGGCTCGATCCCGAAGTCTCGAACTTCGGAAATCAGCCGCTTGGTCGCTTCCAGGATGTCACTCCTTATCCGCCCAGCCGCCTGTTCTATCTGACGATCAACACCACCTTTTAATCCAGAGCGATCAATACCATGAAGCGATATTCAACGATTGCCCTCGCGGTGGTGCTCATCGCCGCGGGGTGCAAGGACAACCCGATAACCAATCCGATCGACGCGCCGACGGTGGACGCGCTGAGCGGCGGCCTGACACGCATCTCCCTCCAGCAGCTGGCGACCGGCGTCACCGCGCAGGACCGTGCCGCCTTCGGCACCACCGCGTATCTCATCCTTCCGGCGATCTACGCCCGCGATGTGTATCGCATCGACGCGTCGGAGCCGCGGTATGTCAGCGAGACGCTGGGCGGCAACCCTGACCCCGGCAGCTTTGCCGGCGGCGGCGGATTTACCGACTTTTTTGTTGCCATCCGATCGGCGAACACAATCTTGCTCGCGCTCGAAAAGCCCGACGCGTCGCAGTTCACTGCGGCGGAAGCGAGTGCGGCGAGAGGATTCTTCCGCACAATGAAGGCGCTCGATTACTACAGGCTGATCGAGCTGCGGGACACCGTTGGCATCCCTATCCAGACCGATGACCCCTCGGCGGTCACGGACATTCGCTGCAAGA
>JACCRL010000055.1 GCA_013813605.1 Gemmatimonadaceae bacterium | reverse complement strand
GACTCCCTCTCCTTCAGGCTGGAGAGTGATTCCTCGATTGCCTCAGTGAGTGCCTTCTCGAAGGTTATCTCGTCCGGCGTCGGATTGTTCGTGTCGGGGAGGTAGTCCAGCAACCGGTTGTCTTCGCCGGGAGTCATCGGCGCATCGAGCGAGAGGTGCACCTGCGAGATCATCATCGTCTTGGCGACTTCTTCCTCGCTCAGGTCCATCCCTTCGGCGATCTCGATGTTGGTCGGCTGGCGACCGAGTTCCTGAAGCAGCGCGCTGGCGCGCTTGCCGATGCGGTGGAGCGTACCGGCGCGGTTGAGCGGCACGCGCACAATGCGGGACTGCTCCGCCAGCGCCTGCAGGATGGACTGCCGTATCCACCACACAGCGTAGGAGATGAACTTGATGCCCTTTGTCTCGTCGAATTTGTGCGCGGCGCGAATCAGCCCGAGGTTGCCCTCGTTGATCAAGTCGGAGAGCGACACGCCCTGATTCTGGTACTTTTTCGCCACCGACACGACGAAGCGGAGGTTCGACCTCACGAGTGTGTCGAGGGCCTCCTGGTCGTTGACGCGGATGCGCTGGGCGAGCTCTACCTCGCGCTCACGGTTGATGAGGGGGAAGACGCTGATGTCGCGCAGGTACTGGTCCAGCGACCCTTCATCGACACTCGATTTTCGAGAAGTCGAGCCGGTCATACCTTCGCCACTTCCATCTCACAGCGCCTGCTCGTCAATGTACGATCTCCCCGAACCGCTTCCACCGCACGCGTGTCAACCAGTCGAGCCGGTCGCCAGTATCGGGTGCGTAGCTATAATAGACGACAATCGGCTGGCCGCGCACAAGTGAGTCGGCGACGAAGCCCCAGTAGCGCGAATCGGACGAGTTGTCGCGATTGTCGCCGAGCACGAAGTAGTTACGTACAGGGACGACCAGCGGCCCCCAGTTGTTACGGGAGGGACGATAATTTTCGAGCTGCGCGTCGCCGATCAGATACGCCTTTTGCCATCTGAATTCGTCGTCCGTCTGATCTCCCTCGTCCGCCGAATGCATCACGTATCGCTCTGGAACGATGCGGCCGTTTCGGATCAGCGTAGCGTCGCGCATCTCGAGGGTGTCGCCCGGCAGGCCGGTAATGCGCTTCACGTAGTTCAGCCGCCGGTCAACGGGGTACGTGAACACCACGATGTCCCCGCGCCGCGGGGCATGCAGCGCGGGCAGCTTGCGGCCGCTGCCGGGGATCCCCGCCCCGTAAACGAGCTTGTTGATGAGGAGGAAATCGCCCTCGAAGAGGGTGTGCTCCATGCTGCCGCTGGCGATCTTGAACGCCTCGACGCCGAACGCGCGGATGACGACAAAGAGCGCCAGCGAGACGACGACGATGCGCGCCCAGTGAGCGAAGAAGGCGACCTTTCCGCTTCGCCTCCTGTTCGCGCGGTCGAGCGCGTGCGCCTTTTTCTCGTCTGAAAGCTTCATCGTCTCTATACCGCTTCCGCCGTTCGGGCGTTCCTGCAGATCACGTGACGGCTGCTCGCCTCAGTCCGGGGAGCCAAGATAATTGTCGATCTGCGCCCGCTGCAGCGTGCCCGAAAAATCGGCGTAGCCAACCTTGGTCTCCGAATAAAACTCGTACACTTCCCAGCCTCCTTCGCGGTGCCCGTTCCCTGTCTGCTTCACGCCCCCGAACGGCAGGTGCGCCTCGGCGCCGATCGTCGGAGCGTTGACATAGGTGATGCCGTTGTCGAGCTCGTTGAGCGCCCTGAAGGCAGTGTTGACGTCTCGCGTGTAGATCGACGACGACAACCCGTAACGGACACCGTTGTTGACGGCGAACGCCTCGTCGGCATCCCTGACCTTCACCACTGAGAGAACCGGGCCAAATATTTCCTCCTGCTCGAGCCGCGAGCCCTGCTTCACGCCGGCGAAGATCGTCGGCTGGAAGAAATTTCCCTTCGCCGGCTTCTTCGGCCGGTCGCCGCCGCAAAGCAGCTCGGCACCCTCTCTGTCGCCGATGTCGATGTAGCTCTCGACTTTTCGCAGCGAGTCCTCGTTGATGAGCGGGCCAACATCGGTGCCTTTCTTCCGTCCGTCGCCAAGCTTGAGACCTTTTGCGCGGTCGACGAGCATGCCGAGAAACTTGTCGTGGACCTTTCTCTGCACGATCAGCCGGCTGGTGGCAGTGCAGCGTTGCCCGGTCGTGCCGAAGGCGCCCCAGAGAGCTCCTTCCAGTGCCAGGTCGAGGTCGGCATCATCCATCACGATCTGCGCGTTCTTGCCACCCATCTCCAGCGAGAGGCGCTTGTGCATGCGGCCGCAGGTCTCGCCGACGAGCCGGCCCGTCTCAGTGGAGCCCGTGAACGAGATGAGCGGGATGTCGGGGTGCTCGACGATTGCTTTCCCGGCCTGCTCGCCGCGGCCGTGGATGAGCTGAATGACAGCGGGGGGAAGGCCCGCCTCGAGAAGTATCTCGACGAGCAGCGTGCCGGTGTGCGGCACATCCTCGGCGGGCTTGAAGACGCACGCGTTTCCACAGACGAGCGCGGGAAACATCTTCCAGGTCGGTATGGCAAGGGGAAAGTTGAACGGGCAGATGAGCCCGGCGATGCCAACCGGGCGGCGGTAGCTCATCGCCCACTTGCTGCGCAGCTCGCTCGGAACCGTCCGCCCGAACAGGCGCCTTCCCTCGCTGGCGGCGTAGTAGGCGGTGTCGATTCCTTCCTGCACGTCGCCGCGCGTTTCGGTAAGGGGCTTCCCCATCTCGCGCGTCATCGCGTCTGCGACCTCCTCCTTCCGCTTCGTCATGATGTCGCCGACGATGCGGAGAATGTCACCGCGCGCCGGCGCAGGCGTGCGACGCCACTGGGCGAACCCCGTTTTCGCGCTTTCCACCGCGCGATCAACGTCCGACTTGCCGGAGAGCGGAAAGCGTCCGATTACATCATCACGATCGGCTGGATTGCGGTTTTCGAAGTACTCGCCCGAATCGGGCTCGACCCAGTGGCCGCCGATGAAGTTCCTGAATTTTTTCATTGTCGCATGATTGGTTGGCCGCGCACCGCACGGGCGTTCAGCTGTGCTCGCGAGAGAGCGAGTAGCGCTCGATCTTCTTGTAGAGGTTGGAGCGCGGCATCTCTACCGCGCGCGCGGTCTCGGAAACGTTCCAGTCGAACTCGCGCAGCTTGCCGAGCAGGAAAGCCCGCTCGGCGGCGTCCTTGAACTCTTCAAATGTCTTGCACTGCGTCAGCGTCGCCAGCCCGACATCGTCGAGCGCGCGCTGCCCGGCGAGCCTGTCGATGTCGCGCGCCGCGATCTGACTTTCCGGCGCGAGGATCAGAAGCCGTTCGACCGTATTTCTGAGCTCCCTGACGTTACCCGGCCAGTCCAGTGCGCTCAGGTGCTCGAGCGCATCGGCGGTGAATGTCCGCGGCGGAATTCCTTCACGCGCGGAGAGGGTAGCCGAGAAATATTGCGCCAGCATCGGTATGTCCTCGCGCCGCTCGCGGATGGTCGGCACGTGAATCGGCACGACGTTCAGCCGGTAGTAGAGGTCCTCGCGGAATTTCCCAGCGGCGATCTCCGTCTCGAGGGTCTTGTTGGTCGCGGCGATGACGCGCACGTCGACCGAAATCGGCTTCGCGCCGCCGATCCGCGTGATGACGTTGTCCTGCAGCACCCGCAGCACCTTCGCCTGCGCGGCGAGACTCATGTCGCCGATCTCGTCGAGAAAGAGCGTGCCCTTGTTGGCCTGCTCGAACTTCCCTGCGCGATCGGCGATCGCGCCCGTGAAGGAGCCCTTCATGTGGCCGAACAGCTCGCTCTCGATGAGCTCGCCCGGGATCGCCGCGCAGTTCACCTCGACGAACGGCTTCGCCGCGCGCGGCGACTTGCGATGCAGCGCGCGCGCGACCAGCTCCTTCCCCGTCCCGTTCTCGCCGGTAATGAGAACGCGCGCCGGAGTGGCGGCGACCTTGTCGATCTTCTCCATCAACGCCCGGATCACCGGAGTTTTGCCGACGATCTCGAACGGCGCGTCGATCGAGTCGCGGAGGCGCGAGTTCTCCTCCTGGAGGTCGAGGTGCGAGAGCGCGTTCCGCAGCATCACGAGGATGCGGTCGGTGTCGAGCGGCTTTTCGAGAATCTCGTACGCTCCGAGTTGCGTAGCCTCGACGGCGGTGCGGATAGTCGCGTGCCCGCTGATGATCACGACCGTCGCTGTCGGGTCGAGCTCGCGAATGCGCTTCAGCGCCTCGAGCCCGTCCATTCCAGCCATCTTCACGTCCAGGAAGACGAGCTGGGGCTTCCACTTCAGGTACTCGGCGATTCCGTCGGTCGCGTTGGCGACCGTTCGTACCTCGTAGCCCTCGAACTCGAGCAGCTGTCCCAGCGCGGCGCGAATTCCCTGCTCATCGTCGATGACGAGGATCCGACGACTCACTGGACATTCTTGTAAAGGGTGATCCTGCCATTCGAGATGCGCACGTCGGAGATGTAATCGGGAAATTTCATCGGCAGGCCATCAGACGACGTGCCTTCGACCCTGTCGCCCTTTCTGATCTGGCCCGTGAGCCGCGGAATGAGGGGGGCGGGTACGTTCAGCTTGCCGAGCTTCACCTCGCGGAGACGGAACTCGCCGAGCCCGGGGCGGATCATGTTGATCGTACCACCCAGGCGGACGCTGTCGCGGTCTGCGAGCAGCGAAGCGAGCGGACCGAGCGAAGCGGCGCCGCCGAAATCGCTGAGCTTGACGTCCGATCTGACCTGAAGCCTGTCGCCGCTGACCATTGCTTCCGCGTTCTTGGCGGAAGGAGGAAGCTGCTTCGCGACGACGAGGAAGATGTACGATGCGGCTTCCGCGGCGCTCAGATTTGCGAAGACCGGCCCTGACCTCTGCCCGAGAGATTCCACCGCGACGCGGCCGCGCTCTGCCCGCTCGGTGGTGAGTGCTTCCCAGCCACGCGGCGCCGTGCTGGCAACAGGACCCGAGGCAGGACGCGAGCCCGACGTGAGCGGCGGAAGCGCCTCACGTGGTTCCGTGCGACTAGCCCGGTCGCCACGGTCGGGACGGTAAAAGAAGTACCACACCGCGCCGGCGATGAGAATGATTACAAGGCACCCAAGTCTGCGAATACATCCAAACATAGAATGACCGGAAAGAAGAAGACGGCAGGAGAGGGAGAATACCCCGCGTTTGGGGGCGAGGCAACGAAGTCCGGGTAACCGGTGGGTAATCGCTCAGGGAAACTCGCACAGAAAAACAGCGAATAGACTACAGACCCTCGCGCGCCGGCTGAAGCGGTGCGAAGGGCGGCCGATCAGTACCGGCGCCGCAAGCTCACGTCGCGCGCGCGCGCAGAATACTAGATCTATATTTCACCATTGTACGATCAGCGCGGCCGCCCGGGGTCTCCGCCCGGTCTCGCTCGACCCGAAACTTCAAAGGAGGAATCATGATCTCGCGAATCGCGGCTGGTATTGCTCTGGCCATTACTCTGTATGCCTGCTCGAAGAACGATCGCACGGCGAGCGACTCTGCCGTGGCCGCGGCAACGCCACCATCGGCCGCCACCACGATGCCACAGGGCGGAATGGCGGGGATGACCTCGGACACTCTCGCCGAACGCGTGGAGAACCATGTCAAGCGGCTCGAGAGCGCGAGTGGCGCCGAGCTGAAGGCGCTGGTTTCGGAGGACAGGTCGATCTCCGAGGCGTTGATCGCAGATTGCGAGAAAATGATGCGGATGGAGAAGATGACTCCGCCCCGGAAATGGAATAACGCGGTCGCTC
>JACCRL010000049.1 GCA_013813605.1 Gemmatimonadaceae bacterium | reverse complement strand
GCCGTGGCTCCCGTGTCGCCCCGGTCGCCACCGGACCCCGTCACCAGCCGACGGCAACAGCCCCGCGCTCCTCCGACCCTCTGACTTCGTAGTCACCGCCCCGGTGACGGGCCCGCCTTTCGGCGCGCCACATCAGAGAGCAGCCGGACAACTATCCAAAGCGCCGCGTTTCATCGCGGCGGGCTGCTCCGCAACGAATGGAGGATTCATGCTTCACAAATTCATGCGGTCGTGCGCGCTATTCTCGACAGTCGGCGCGGCAGTGCCCGCCCGGTCCTTGATGACGGCGCTGGTTGCATCGCTCAGCTTTCTTCCAATGATGCTCGCGACCGGACGCGGAGCGGGAGGCGGAACTGTGATGAAGTACATGACCGGCACCGCGCGTGTGCGCATGCTCCTCATTTGTCTCGCGGCCGGCTGCCTGGCGCTTCTGCTGGCGCCGGCGGAGGCTTTGGCGCATGGCGTCGCCGCTGGTGATAAAGGGTACATCCAGGAGATAACCGGGGTGAACCTGATTCCGTTCGCTTATCTCGGTGCGAAGCACATGGTTACCGGGTACGATCACCTGCTCTTCCTGCTTGGCATCATCTTCTTTCTATACCGAATGAAGGACATCGGCGTCTACGTGACGCTATTCGCTGTCGGTCATTCGACGACGCTGATCCTCGGGGTCCTGACTCGCGTCAGCGTAAGCTCGTATCTGATCGACGCCATTATCGGGCTATCGGTCGTGTACAAGGCACTCGACAATCTCGGCGCTTTTCAGAAGTGGTTCGGGTTCCAGCCGAATGTGAAGGCAGCGACGCTGATCTTCGGATTCTTTCACGGCTTCGGCCTTGCGACCAAGATCCTCGATTTCGAAGTCTCGCCGGATGGGTTGATATCGAACCTGGTCGCGTTCAACGTCGGGGTCGAGATCGGTCAACTTCTCGCGCTGAGTACAATCCTGATCGCCATGAGCTACTGGCGCAGAACGTCCAGTTTTACCAGGCATGCATACACTGCGAACGTGGCCATCATGGCCGCCGGTTTCGTGCTGATGGGTTATCAACTAGCCGGCTTCTTCATCGTCGACACCTGAGGTTGAGCAATGCCGGACATCAATACCGCTCGAACGACCGAGCTTTCGTCTTCGCGCAGTTTGTTTCGCTCGACGCTGCTCGCCGCCGCCGTCGCCATCGTGCTACTGGTGACGGTCGTGTTGCCCGCCGAGTATGGCGTTGATCCGACCCGTGTCGGTCGTCTGCTCGGCCTCACTTCAATGGGGAAGATCAAAGTGGCTCTGGCAAGGGAGGCCGCAGTGGCCGATTCGGTTGAAGCCGCCGCCCGCCAAACGACTGCAGCTGGTCCAACGGACTCCCCGGGTGGCGCCGGGACGCTTCCGGTTCCTTCGGCTGCCCGCACCGTACCGCCAGTCATTGGTACGCCAGCCGTCAATCCGCCCTCCAGCACCCACGTCACGGAGATCGTGTTGCGTCCGAACGAAGGCAAGGAGATAAAGCTCGTGATGCGGAAGGACGCGCGCGTGAACTATTCCTGGGCCACTGACCGCGGGGTGGTGAACTTTGATACCCACGCCGATGCGCCGGGAATCAAGTATCACGGGTACGCAAAGGGGACCGGCAAGGAATCCGACGAAGGCGTGCTGGTGGCGGCGTTCGACGGTGCGCACGGCTGGTTCTGGCGCAACCGCGGGAGGATGGCCGTTGTCGTTACGCTCAGGACGACTGGTGACTATCAGAGCCTGAAGCGCATTAAATGATGGAGAGCCGGAGGGGCGTTGATGGCCTCAAGCGTGGATGCCCAGCTCCGCAAATCCCTCCGGCTCCACCTGGATAGTTATGTGGTCTATCCCGAAACCCTCCCGCGTGCGCTTGCACACTTCGGCGAGCACCCCGCTGCTGGACACCCCGTCGCCGATGCACACATGTCCCGACAGCGCCACCATTCCGCTCGTGATGGACCAGACGTGAAGGTCGTGAACGGCCGTTACCCCCGGCACGCTGGCCATCGAGTTTCGAAGCTCGTCGACGTTGATGTGGCCGGGCGCGCCCTCCATAAGCACGGCGACCGTCTGCCTGAGCAGATTCCATGACGAGTAGATGACCAGCACGCCGATCAGCACGGATACCGCCGGGTCGGCCCAGTTCCACCCCAGTGTCCAGATCAGCAATCCCCCGATGATGGCGCCGAGGCTCCCGAGAGCGTCTGTCGCAACGTGGAGCCACGCGCCGCGCACGTTCAGGCTCTCGTTTCGTCCCGCGTTGAGGATCAGCAGTCCGGCAACATTTATCGCCAGTCCGCCGCCGGCAATCGCCATCATCAGGCCGCCCTGCACCTCTGGTGGCGAGCGGAAGCGGCCGAACGCCTCGATGAACACGTACACGGCGACGGCGACGAGGGTAGCTCCATTCACCAGTGCGGCGAGGATCTCGGTGCGATAGTAGCCGTACGACCGCTGCGGGGTCGGAGGCCTCTGCGCAATCCACATCGCGAAGAGACTGAGTGCAAGCGCGGCGACGTCGGACAGCATGTGTCCGGCATCGGCAATCAGGGCGAGCGAGTTGGTGAGAAGTCCGCCGATAACTTCCGCCACCATGTACGCCGCAGACAGAAGCAGCACCACCACCAGTCGCTTGCGATTTGCGGCGCGGTCGGGAACACCGTGTGAATGTCCCGCATGCGAGCCGCCGCTGTGCCCAGCCATTGCCGGACTACTCTTCGGCCGCGGGAGCGAGGAAGATCCGGTCGCTGATCTTGCTGCGGATGCGCTCGTACAGACGCTGGCCCTTCTCTGCCGAGGCGAGCGAGGGACGGCCGATCGACCCCGAGCTCCCCTTCGGGATTTTCAGGGTTCCGCGCCGGTACCTGCGCAGCTGCTCGCGCGACATCATGTAATCCTGCGCGATGTGCGGCTGCACGAGATGCGGTGCGAGGTACAGCATGATCGAAGTGTCCACCTCGTCGCCATGCATCGCCTCGCGCTGCCCTTCGAGCAGGTCGGACATGTTCACGCCGAAGATGTCGACCACGCGCACGCGCGCGCCCGCGGTGACGACAGTCGCAAGCGCCTCCTGGTGCGGATCGTGTCCGTGCGCCGTGAGGAGGATGAACTCGCGGATGCCCGTCGCCTCCCAGGAGTCGAGCAGGTCGTTCAGCATGCGGTGGAGCGTTTTCTTGCGCAGCGATGCGTTGCCGGTAAAGCCGCGCTCACTGTCTACGTTGACGCCGTATTCCACCGTTGGCGCGCGCAGAACGCCATATTCTGCGGAGAGATCATCGGCCATGTGCTCGACGATGATGGTATCGCAGCCAAGCGGCAGATGAGGCCCGTGCTGCTCGCACGTGCCGATCGGTATGATCAGGCGCGGATCGTTCCCGATGACTGCGGTGATCTGCGCCGGATTCATCTCTTTGACCCTGACGGGTCCGGGTTTCAACGCGGGGGAGGGGAGAGTCATCGCATCAGCGGGTAGTATGCAGGTAAGAAGCGGAGCGTGGCGCCGCCGCGCAATGCTGTCGGTGTCAGCCGTTCCCCTCTTTCTCCTCGCAATGTGGGTGCGAACACCCGCGATGCAGGAGGGGCCCGTGAGCGGTGACGGAGAGAACGCCGCCGCGACTGAGCGCGCCACCGATGCCTTGCGGAGCGCGATCGCCGAGACCGTTGAGCGCCTCGAGGAAAAAGCGGAGAACGCCCTCGACGCTCCGACCGGTGCGCCCGAAGCATTCGCCTTTCTCGCGCGCCGCGCAGCGCAGAGGCCGGAAGAGTCCGTCGTCCTGTACGATCACGACTGTCCGCTGGCATGGGTCGGCCGCGTCACCGCCGATACCGAAGCCATCGGGGCTCCGCTCTCCATCCTCCGAAGCCCTTTCTACACCACCATCAACGTCGTTAAAAACCGCGGCACACGAAGATCGGTCGCGTCGGCGGTCCTGCAGGCGATGCCTCCGGCGGACAAGCTCACCCAAACTATCGAAGGCCGCATCGCCGCTTCGGAGGGAGTCGCCTCCTATGAGTACGCACCAGGCGACAGCGCGGCGGGCGGCGCTGTCGTGCTGGTGCAGAACCGGACGGCATTGCTGCGCGCACGTCCTATCCTGTCCGCGCCTGGCGAGATCAGCTTCCGCCGCTCCGCCACTCGTCGCGCCAGGGGCACCGGCGTGCTGCTGCTCGGCGTGCTGCTGTTCCTCATTTACGCATGGAAGGATCACCGCGCGTTATTCGAGCGACTCCTCGGCATCGCGGTGGCGCTCGCGATCACCGCGCTGATCCCATGGAATACCTTCTCGAATACGTCGCGGTTCTTCGATCCCGCATTCTACTTTTCGCGCCTTGCCGGACCCCTCACCGCCAACGCTGCCGCTCTCGGCCTTGGTTCGGCGCTCGTGCTGCTGGCCGTCTACGCGATAATTCGTGCACGTCCCACTTCGCGCATGACGCGCATCTTCGCCGCAGTGGGAGTCGTGCTGACGCTGGGCGTCGGCATCCCGCTCGCCTCGAACATCATGCGCGGCATCGGCCAGCCGCCCTGGGGGTCGACGCCGGGGCTGTGGCTCTCGTGGGAGATACCGCTCTTCCTCTTTCTGTTCGCGGTCCTGCTCCTCGCCGTCTGGCTGGGACGGATCGCTCTCCACCGCAGCGCAACGGTCTCGTTCCGCACCGCGGCCATCACCGCTGCGATCGCGTCGTCGATCGCAATTGGCGGATTATGGATCACTACGTCCCGCCAGCGAATGCAGCTCGCCGAGCAGGATGTGGCGGGACTGAGCCGCGTCGACGGCTACGCTCTGTTCCTGACGAGGCGCTTTGCCGCGGAGCTTGCAAGGGGCCCGGCGCCGGCCACGCGCGGCGATCTCCTCCAGCACTACGCTGTCTCCGAGCTCGCCGCCGCCGAGCTTCCCGTCACGCTTGCAACATGGGACAGCGCCGGGCGCGAGCGGATACAGTTCGCGGTTTCGCCCGCCGCTCCCGATTCCGCGATAGTCATCCACGCTGTGCAGGAGGCTCTGACGACGGGCAGGACCGTGACGCGCTCCGTACTGGGGCCAACCGGCGTTCAGACGCTCGCCGTTGTTCCGCATGCGGCGGGCGGCGCCACTTCGGCGCTGGTGCTGCCGAGGACGAGGCTCCTCAGGCCTAACGCATTCGACGCTCTCCTCGGGATGTCGCGGCCACGTGGGGGAGATCCGCCGTACGAAGTCGCCCTCACCGACGTCTCCCCCGCCATCCCCGCCGACACTGCGCAGATGAGGTGGCATCGCATCGGCAACGAGTGGCACGGCGACAGGCTGATCGCAACTTCGGCGGGGACCAAGCGCGCGCACGTCGAGCTCGATCTCAGGTCACTGTGGGCGCGTTCGGAGCGCGGCATTCTGGTGCTGCTGCTGAACCTGTCGCTCGCCGGCCTGATCTGGCTGCTGGGCGCGGCACCGGAAGGCGCGTTCCTGCGCTGGATGAGATCGCGTGCGTCGCGCTGGATCTATACCTATCGCGCCAGGCTGACGCTGGCACTCTTCACGTTTTTCGTGATCCCGGCGGTTGCATTCGCGATGTGGTCCTACCAGCGGCTGCGCAGCGACGACCTGCAGACGCGCGAAGTCGTAGTGCGCGAGACCCTGCACACCGTATTGAGCGGCAGCGAGTTCAACGACCTCGCGACATCGGGCAAGCGCTTCGACGTTCCCCTGTTCCTATACGCCAATGGCTTTCTCGAACGCGCCAGCGACCCGCTGTTCGAGGAGCTCGTTCCGACTGGGCGCGCCCTACCGCCTGCTGCTCAGCTGCGTCTCGCTTCGGCGGGAGAGCTGACCGCAGCCGCGCAGCATTCGCTGGGAGCCTCGCAAGTGCTCTTTGGCTATCGTGCCGGACTTGGCCCCGCCGAGGAGCGATACGTGCTTGGTGCGCCGGCGCGCAGCGACGATCTCGTGCTCGACCGTCGGCGCCGCGATCTCGGCATGCTCGTGCTCTTCGCGACCGCGTTTGGCGCGCTGGCGGCGCTGTGGCTGAGCGGAGTCGCCGCGAAGCGGCTGGCCCGCGACCTCGAGCTCAGTCGCATCGAGGTCGCCCGCGCCGAGCGCGTCCTTGCATGGGGCGAGATGGCGCGGCAGGTAGCGCACGAGATAAAGAATCCGCTCACGCCGATCAGACTTGGCGTCCAGCATCTTCGGCGCGCGCGCACCGACCCCCGTGTAAACTTCGATGATGTGCTGCGCGAAAATGTCGGGAGAATTCTCTCCGAGATCGACCGCCTCGACGAGATCGCCCGCTCGTTCAGCAGGTATGGAAGCGCGCCGGCGGATCTCCCTCCCGCTGAGCGCGTTGACGTGGCGGCGATCGTCCGCGACGTGATGGAGCTCGAGCGGATGGGCGACCGCATCGTTAAGTGGCACGTTCGGTCCCCGGATCGTCCTGTTATGGCAATGGCACGACGGGACGAGATGCGCGATGTGCTGCTCAACATCTTCGAGAATGCGCGCCTTGCCGAGGCGCGGCAGGTCGACGTCGCCGTGCGCGAGGACGAGCGGCGGGTGACGATCGAAACGATCGACAACGGAATCGGCATTGCGAAGGAAGTGCTGCCGCGAATTTTCGAGCCGCATTTCTCCACCAGAACGACCGGCAGCGGCCTCGGCCTCGCCGTGACCAGGCGCGTGATCGAAGCATGGGGCGGAGAGATATCGATTACGAGTGAGCCTGGCACGGGCACGAGAGTCCTGATCGCGCTGGCAAAGAGCGGCCCGTGAGCAACTCGAACCGCGGCGTTGTGACCCCGCGCGCGACGAGGATTATTCCGCCGCACATCTTCGACTGGAACCTCCCCCCCGACTGGTCGTGGGGTCCGGGCGGAATGCTTGGCGACTACCGCCACTATCAGGAAGTGATCGACGGGCTCGGCCGCTCACTCTCGCTGGTAACGGTGTCTGACCCCGCGCACACCGACTGGCTGTTTGCGGAAGCGAAGCAGCTCGGCCAGCGCAGTCATCCCTCGATACCTACTACGTATCACTACTGGAAGTCGTACAAGGAGGCGCGCCGGGGGCCGGGCTATCTTCGCCGCTGGGTGACAGGCGAGACGGTGCGTGCGCGGCTGGCGCGTCTTGGACTGGGAGACATTCCATACGTGCTCCAGCTCGTGCGCGGCGCGTGCTCGACGCTCGCATACCTGCATGACAGCGGAATGGCGCACGGCGGGCTGAACGCGGATGCGCTCTGGACGACGCCCACCGGCCGCCTGTGGATGCTTGAATGGCAGTGGGCGGTACCGCGCTCCGACATTCCCCCCGGCGTCCGGCCCGGCAACGGTCCGCTCGAGATCCGCACCCACGATGCGTCACGCATCGTGCGCTCGGAGCTGCCGATGCCGCCGGAATGGAACGATGCTGACTGGACGCCCACGCCGCTGAGCGACCAGTGGCAGCTGGCCTCGCTCTGCTTCACCGCGCTCACCGGCGAGGCGCCGCCGCAGCGGGAAATTCCGCCCGTGAAGTGGCTCCGTCCGGAGACGCCAGAATCGCTTGCAATCGCGATCGATCGCGCGCTGTGCTCCGATCCGCAGAGTCGGTTTCGATCGCTCGGGGTGATGCTCCGTGATATCGATCGCGGAGATCCTGCGCGCACGATGGTGATAGTGCGCGGGGAGCCCCGGCCAGCCGAGGAGGCATCGGCTGAGGCGCGCGTGCGCTGGGCGGTCGGTGACGACTACGAGATCCTGTCGCCGCTGGGGAGTGGTGCATTCGGGACGGTGTGGAGGGCGCGTGACCTTTCGCTCGAGCGCGAGGTTGCGCTCAAGGCGCTGCACCCATCGATCGCGCGCGGTGATGGCGCAATGCGATCGTTCTGGCGGGAAGCGCGCCTCGCCGCGCAGCTCGCGCACCCGGCGATCGTTCCGATCTACGACTGGGACTCGAGCGGCGACCTCTCGTGGTACACGATGGAGCTCGCCGAGGAAGGCTCGGTAGCGAGCCTGGTGGCGCGGTCGGGACCGCGGACGATCGGTGAAATTACGCCGGAGGTGGAGCTCGTTCTCGACGGGCTCATCGTTGCGCACGCGAACGGAATTCTTCACCGCGATCTCAAGCCGGAGAATATTCTCATCGACCGGT
>JACCRL010000047.1 GCA_013813605.1 Gemmatimonadaceae bacterium | reverse complement strand
GCTTGTCCCTGTGCCGCGTTTGCCACCGCTTTGGCAACAGCGCCAGCGTCTTCCGTTTCGATGAGGAGCTGCATCAGCGCGACCGGTGCCGAGATCTCTCCGCGCCAGTGCCGGTCGAGAATCAGCGCGAGGGCTGGATCGATCCGGTCGTCGCTCGCATCGCGCTCATTTACTGGTGTTCGCTCAACCGTCATGAAAGAGACCGAGCCGACGCATCTCGCCGAGATCACGATCGATGAGACGAACACCGATGTCGTTCCGGTAGCGTGAGTTGGGGATCACCACCTTCTCCACCCGACCGTAAGCCTTTTTCCTCGCGCTCTCGATCGACTCCGCCACTCCGGTCACGACCATTATGTAGCCGATCATTCCTGCCGTGAGGAGTTGTCCGTCGCGCAGATCGACCTCGCCGTAATGGAACGAGTCGCGATCGTCGTCGTCCACGCTTGCAGCGAAGCAGATCGGCCGTCCCTTTCCCAGCTCCTCGTACTCGTGTGCATAGGGAAATGGCGGAACGGTGATGACCACTCCGACCGACCAGCCGCCGTCGGTTTCGAATGTTGTCGCATTCCGGTGAACCATCGAGCGGAAGATTTCGTCCCAGCCGGCAACGTGCAGCGAGTCGAGGATGGGAAAACCGGGATACCCGAACCGACACGTGAACTCGAGCGGCCAAATGCCCTCATCGTTGACGATGGTGTTGAGGTTGATATAGCCGCAGTAGCCCGATTCGCGGAGCAACGGCGCGACGCGTGCAAGGCTCCGTGCGAACATCGCATCCCCGCCCCGGTAGGTCACCACCGTTCCCATTTCGCCCGTCAGCTCGCCCAGGTCGCCGGGGAAGAAACGCTTGTGCTCCCAGTCGAGATTTACGGGCGAAAGAAATTCTTTTCCGTTGAAGAACCCGCCGACGCCGACTTCGACTCCCGACAGGTGATCCATCAGCACGAATGAAGGGGGCTCGTCGTCCGGCCAGCTGCGCTGGGTTCCCCTGAGCAGGGCCAGCATGTCGGCCCCGTCGGGCATCACCCCGACGTACCCTCGCGTTGACGACCAGTCGCTCCCATTCAACTTGAAGACGTACCGGCCCGGCGTTCGCTCGACGAAGTCAGTGGCATCGTCGAAGCTCGTGAAGTCGCGGCTCCGTGCAGTCTCGAGGCCCACGCCGCGCAGTACGGATTGCCCGTATTCACGGTCGAGCTCGAGGCGGTCGCCGAGCGCGCTTCCGCCGATGACGTTGAATCGGTCACGGCGCAGCTCGTCCTGCACCTCTCCGCGCGACGCCGACTCGAAGAGGATGATGCCCTCCGTGCCCGCTTTCCGAATCCAGTCGAGCTCGGCACGCCAGTCTTCGGTGAATGTGAGCATCCCTCGCATTACATCCTGCGATTCCTGGTCGGAGGCGTGTACACGAACTTCGTGACCGGACGCCTGGAGGCGAAGGTACATGTCGCCGAGGTCAACGGTGTCGCCGACGCCGAGGAATCTCACGCGTAAGGCAGCTGCTGATTGGTGACGGATCCGTGCAGAATGATTCTGAGCTGGAGCTCGTCCCACCTGTTGAGTATCGAGCAATGAAGCGCGAACGGTCCGGTCGCCGTTGCGAGCGTCGTGACGCCCGCGCGTGCAAAGTCGCTGCAAATTCGCTCCACATGCCCCGCGGCACCGGCTTGAACATCGCCATTCTTCCGGCGCGAGAACGCTCCCGCGAACAGCAGGTAAGCAAAGCTCGCCGACTCATCGGGCGCGACAGCAGCAATGGTGTCCGGCTGTTCGCTGATGTAAGCGTGCGGCAGTCCGCGCAGGTATTTGTGCACCGAACCGGAGTACTCTCCGTCAGCGATCACCGTCAGGTACAGGGTGTCTAGCCGGTAGCCCTTTCTCTCGGCATCGCGCACGATTGCGCCGGGAGCCGATACGCTGCACCAGGACAGGGCCAGCGATTCAGGCTGCAACGCATCCGTCAGCTCGAGCGCGCGCAACAGGTGAGCGGTACCATTGGGACCGGCACCGGCTTCGATTTCCATCGCTCCGTCAGGTGGCTCGGGTATATACGGCGGATTACACACCATCAGCTGCGGCATCGCACTGGCGAGCAGCTCGCCTGCGCCATCCGACCAGAGATCCGACTGAACGAACTCGGCCCGGCTCGACACGCCCAGCAGTCGCGCGTTCCTCGTGGAGACTCTGGTTGCTTCCTTGTCGATGTCGAGGCCGAGCAGACGGGCGCTCAGATCCAGCCCGAGCAGGTGCAGGCCTACCAGCCCGCTGCCGGAAGTCAGCTCGGCCACCCGAATGGGCTCCCTGCCATCGCCGCCGGCGACGCTCGCCGCCAGGTGGCCAAGAGCCGATTCTGCCGCCAGGACGCAAAGCAGCGTATCCTCCGGCGAGAAGAAGGCGCTGAAGGCAAAGGGAGGGGAAAACCTTTCGAGACGCCGGGCTTCTTCCAGCAACGAGGGAAGGCTCGCTGCTCCAGCGCCGAAGGCTGGGACATGGCGGAGCGTCAGGAGAGCCTCAGAAGTTCCAGAGGCTCACGTCTTGCAAAATCGGCGTTCATCTCACAAATGAAATGCAAACGGCGAACCGCACCAATCACCGCTCCCTGAGCCATCAATGCTGAAGTCCATTGAGCTGCCAACTCTTGCCCTGGTGCGCCGGGACCGGGGCGCCGCGGCTCCCGAGGAATCGTTTGCCACGAAGCTGAGCGCGCTGCTGGCCTCGCCCGCCCTCGACGCTGCACTGGACGGTGAGCCGGGTCTCGAGGAGCGGCTGGTGCAAATGGGTCGCGACCTCGCCGACCGGGCTTACCCTGCCGACCGAACGACGAGCCGTCACTCGGCGTCGTGGATTGATCATGCTGCCCGTACCGACCTGCACCGCGCCCTGCTCGTTCTCTATAAGCAGCACGTCCAGCTCCCCGACGCGGATCAGCACACCTACCAGTTCCATCCATTCGCATGCCGGATGATGCGCGTGCTCGAAGGTCCGTGGGAGAGCGACGTGCTTCGCCGAGTACGCAAAGACGGGAGCCTTTCATTGGACGATCTCCCGGCCGAACCGGCAGAGTTCGCGAAGTGGTACCAGCTCACGGCCTTCGCGCACCCGCTTTACGAGCACGAGCTGTACGCGTTCCTCGCTTCCGATGCCACTCGACACCAGCTGGAATGGTTTCTCAAGATGGAATGCGCCGGTGAGGCTGCGTTCGACGATCTCGTCGCGCTCGCGCAGGTGGGAACGCGCGGCGAAGTGAAGATGGAAATGGCGAGCAACTACTGGGACGAGATGGGCAGGGGAAAGAGCCAGGCGGTTCATACGCATCTCTTCCATCAGCTGATCGATGATCTCAGGATCGAAGCCCCCGATGCCGGCGAGCTTTCCTGGGAAGTTCTTTCGGGGGTCAACCTCATGCTCTGGAGCTGCATCCACCGACGCAATGCGTTTCGCGCCCAAGGCGTGCTCGGCGCGGTCGAGCTGCTCGCGCCGCAGCGCTGTACGCGCGTCGTTCACGGCGCCACGCGTCTCGGCCTGCGCAAGAAGACGGTCGTGTACTACGGGGCGCATGCGATCATCGACATCGGCCACGCTGAAGGATGGCTCGACCACGTCGTCGAAGCGCAGGTGCGCGAGGTTCCGGCGGCGCGCCTTGGAATCGCGGAGGGCCTGCTTGCCAGAGCGAATGCCAGCCTCGATTACTTCGATTTCTGCCTGGCCGGCTGCCGGACGGTGAGCTAGGGGCGCAGTCCCGACGGAAGAGTGAGCTGAGCACGCCGCCCGTTACGCCGCGGCCCTTGTTCACCAGCCGAAGCTGTTCGAGCTCTCCCGAGTCGAGCCACACGCCGCCGCACTTCGGGCACGAGTCGATCTTCACGTTGTCGGATTCCTTTTCGACGAGCTCGACGGCGCAGCGCGGACAGTTGATCACCTTATGCTGACGGTCGGCTTTTTCGCGGTCGGCGTCCAGCTTCGCGCGCATCTCGCGGATCATCTCCGCGTTTCGCTTGGCGAAGTACTCGTCCTCGTTTCTGCTTGGTTTTTCGTCGGTCGGCATTTTGGTCGGAGTTGGGTCACAGCAAATATATCGAGAACTGCCACCGAGAAAGACACAGATGTCTGCCGCGAGAAGCATAGAGGCAGAGTTGCCAGAGAAGACGCAGTCAAGCATTCGTGGAGTGAAAGCCAGAAGCCCAGAGGTTTCTCTGGGCTTCTGATTCGACGATCATAATTGACTGAACCTGCGGAGTTACCGCAGCCTGACTGACGGTTTCATCCCAGCCAATGGGCACCCACGCTTCTCGTCGCCCACATCTGCGTAGTTCTCAGTTCAGGCTGCTAACCGAAATTCTTCATTGACGAATCTCCGCGGCGGTTACCGCTCCCACCTCAGACGGAAGTACGCGAAGCGTCCGTTGAAGCCGAACGGTGAAATGCCGGTGTACGGGAATATTCCGCTGTTGTTATTCAATGGAATGTTTTCATCGGGATAGACATCCCCGATGTTATTGGCGCCCAGCGTCAGGCGGAAGCGGGGGAACAGTCCGACGGAGACATTGGCATCGGTGACCCACTTCGCGCCGTACTTCTGGTCGAGGTTTGTCTGCGTTGCCAACGCGCCTCGCGAGCCGACCTCACCGAACTTGGTGGTGTGGACGTTAAAGCCAAAGCGGCTGACGGTGTGGTCGAGCGTGAGGCTGATCGTCTCGCGCGGCTGGCCCTCCTCGATGCGCGACCTTTCGAGACGGTCGAAGAGAACGGACTGCTGGGCGGAAAGCGCCGGCGGTGTGTTGGCGACGCGCCCTACGACCGTGCCGGTGTGATTGTATCCGCCGGTGAAGCGCGTGGTGCCAATCATGCCGAAATCCATCGCGTACCGGCCGACGACGTCAACGCCATTGGTACGCGTGTCGATCGCGTTGGTGAAGTACCGCGCGGTGCCGACGCCCGGGAATCCCGCGTCCCTCAGGAAATTGGTGAGCCCAGCGCCGGTGAAGTTGCCCGAGAATACGATTCGGTCATCGATCTCGATGTTGTAGTAGTCGGCCGTCAACGAGAAATTCCGGAACGGTGAAAGAGCAACGCCGAGGCCGAAGTTTCTCGACTTCTCAGCGCGGAGCTCCTGCGCTCCCAGCGCCCTGGCGGCGCCACTCGTCACGGGAAGCGTACGAACCTCGACCGGCACGAGACCCTGGCCGAAGTTGAGGAAGTTTGTTGCCGTCGACGAGTAGAACTGCTGGCCCAGCGACGGAGCGCGGAAGCCCGTGTTGTACGCGCCGCGAATGGCGACGCCCGGGAACAGCTCGAGGCGCATGGAAACCTTGCCGATGGTAGCCGAGCCGAAGTCGCTGTAGTTCTCGGTGCGACCTGCGAGCCCTACCTGGAGCCGCTGAATTGGATTTGTTTCCAGATCGATGTATGCGCCGTAGTTCGTGCGGTTGTGGTCGCCGGCATCGCCCGGCTGGAAGCCGGGGAATACCTGCGCGCCGGGTGCCGGCTGCGCGCCGGCGTTCGGTCCGTCGAGGACCTTGACGCCTCCGTCGCGATATGAATCGGGCTCACCAGCCTCGATACCATAGCTGTCGCGCCGCGCCTCGGCGCCGATTGCAACGCTGATCGGAGTCGCGAAAGCGCTAACTGGAAAGCCGCGCACGAAGTCGAGGTTGGCAACGGCCTGTCCGAACTTGAGCGAGCCCGCGTAGAACTCCCTTGGGCTGGCGGTGCCGAGCGTCGCGTTGTTGGTGTTGGTGATGTCGAAGTCGAACTTGTTGCGGCCGTATCCGCCGCTCAGGTCATAGTTCCAGCCGCGCATTTCTCCCTTCACGCCAACGGTGCCGGAGAAATCGTTGATCGTGCTGTTGATGAAGGGAAGGAACCCGTTCGGATACAGCGCTCTAACCGTGTTGTTGCCGTTCGGGAGCCGCCAGTTGCCGGCGCCCTGCCCTTCCCTGAAGCTGACTCCGGTGAAGCCGTATACCTGGGCACCATTCGTGAACGTCGGCAGCCCGCCGTTGGCGAAAAACCCGATGTCGTTGACGATGGCGTCGCCCTGACGGAAATGGATCTGGTTGGCTAGCGCAGGATCGGTGTTGCGCGGATCCCCGGGGAAGTACTGGGGCCGCTTGTCCTGCAGCGAGCGATTGGTCGAGCCCCGGTGCTCATACTGCCCAGTGACATGGACGAAGCCGTTGGTCCCGAAGACGGTACCGGTGTTCGCGGAGACTGCCGTAACATCGCCGTCGCGCAGCTTGAGGTCGTTACCAAGCGCCTTCAGGGTGGTGTAGTTCTGCCCGACCTGCGTTTCGACATCCGTTGACTCATCGGACTTGAGGATGACGTTGATCACGCCGGCGATGGCGTCGGAGCCGTACTGCGCTGCCGCACCGTCGCGAAGAATTTCAATGCGCTCGATCGCGCTGGCGGGAATGGCGTTGAGGTCGACACCCGTCGATCCTCGGCCGATCGAGCCGTTGACGTTTACGAGAGCGGTGGTGTGGCGACGCTTGCCGTTGACGAGCACGAGAACCTGGTCAGGTCCCAGTCCGCGCAGGGTAGAGGGGCGAATGTGGTCCGTGCCGTCGTTAACCGTTGGCCGCGGGAAGTTAAAGGACGGCGCCAGCATCTGGATGATCTGGTTCGTTTCGACCTGGCCTGTTGCCCGAATTTCGGCCGCGCCGACAACATCAATTGGCACTGGTGAGTTGAGAACGGTCCGGGCGCTGGCGCGCGTCCCGGTGACGACGGACGCATCGAGCTGGTTAACACCTTTCTCGATCGAGTAGTCTCTGATCACCGATTGTCCGGCGAGGAGGTCAACAGTATCGCGGCGCGGCGAGTATCCGAGATAGCTGACGAGAATCGCGTGTCGGCCGGCGGTGACGGGGAGACGGTAGGTGCCATCGCTGCGGGATATCGTCCCGATCAGCGTTCCCGGCAGCGATACACGCGCGCCGGCAACGGGGGTGCCTGTCTGGCTATCGGTGACTCTCCCGCTTACGCTCGATGTTGCCTGAGCGGCAAGGGGGACGGCCGAAACCGCCTGGATAGTGAGCGCGAGGGCCGCGGAGAGCAGTCGAAGCGTGGTGGAAAGTTTCCCGTGCCGGGCGTTGACCATACTTTGCATTGATCCCCTCGCAAATGTTAACGGACGAAAAAACCGGGCGCCGGCCACGAGGCCGCCTCCGGTCGAATACTCACCCATTGACGAAGGAGTGCAACGGGAGAAACAAACGCGGACGGGTGGTTCGTGTCCGGCCCGAGGCCAACAGGCTCCCTTAAAAGGGCCGGGTATGTTAAGATTTGGAAGTCCCCGCACGCCGGGGATCAGTCATTTTCGGGGCGTAGCGTAGCCCGGTAGCGCGCCTGCTTCGGGAGCAGGAGGTCGCTGGTTCAAATCCAGTCGCCCCGACTTTGTAACTAACGACCCGGCATCTTCTTAGGTGCTCGGGTCGTTTTATATCTGAAATACGATTACCCGTTTCTTTACCCGTTTGTGCGCTTTTTATGTACCTGACGCACGCTCGGTGACCTTCCTCGGTTCCGACATGACGGCGAGCATCGTCTCGTTGTCCGGGAACTGATAGCACTCTGTAAGTACGCTCGCACTCCTGGAGCTCCACCCCCCGGCCGCTAGCACGTCTGCTTGTGGGTGATGCTTTCTCTCTGACGCCCATTTCCGCCTCAGAGAGTGCCATCCCCCACCGGTGGAGAGCTTCGCCTGTGTAACGGCATCTGCCAGTGCGTGCTGGAATACCTCACGCCCTAGCGGCCTGGAAGGATCAGTGGCCGATGGAAAAAGCAGCCCGCCGAACGCCCCTCCCAATTTGAGGCGGAAGCGCCTCACCTCCTCGAGCAGCGACGAAGGCATCGGC
>JACCRL010000046.1 GCA_013813605.1 Gemmatimonadaceae bacterium | reverse complement strand
GAGTACGGTCGGTCGCTTTGGGGGCCTGGGTACGCGCCGCTTCGCTGCACGAGAGCCCGGAAACGATGGGCGTCTCGCACATGCTCGAGCACATGGTGTTCAAGGGCACCGCGACGCGGAGCGCGAGAGAGCTGGCGCTCGCCCTCGAGACGCTCGGCGGCTCCCTCGATGCCTACACCGCGCGCGAGCACACCGCCTACCAGGCGCGGGTTCTCGACGAGCACCTGCCGCAGGCGGCTGACGTTCTCGCCGACCTGATCTTCCGCCCCGCGCTCCGCGCAGCTGACCTCGAGCTCGAAAAAAAGGTCGTGCTCGAGGAGATCAACACTGTCGACGACACTCCCGACGACCTCGTTTTCGAGCTGCACAATGGCCAGCTCTGGGGCGCGCACCCGTACGGCTACTCGATACTCGGCACCCGCGAGTCGGTGGCTGCGCTCGGCACCAGGGACCTGCGCGACCTCCACCAGCGCGCCTATCACCCCGACCAGATCGTCGTCGCGGCGGGCGGCAACGTCGAGCACGACGCTCTGCTCGATACCCTGGCCGCCGCCGGCTGGGCGGATGTTCCCGCTGGATCTCTGCCGCGTCTGGTGTCCCCGGCTCCCTTCGTGCAACAGCCCGCCGCCGTGCACGTCGAACGGGATACAATGCAGACTCACGTCGTCATCGGCAGCGTTGCCTTCGCCCACGGCGATCCGCGTCGCTATGCGATGTCGCTCGTCGGCATGCTGTTCGGCGGCGGGATGAGCTCGCGGCTCTTTCAGCGCATCCGCGAGGAGATGGCGCTCGCTTACACCGTGTACGCGTTCCAGTCGTTCCACGAGGACGCCGGCATGCACGGCGTTTACGTCGGGACGACGCCGGAAACGGCGCGCGAGGCAGTAGCGACGATCAACGAAGAGATGGAGAAGCTCGCCGCGGCTGGTCTGTCCGAAGAAGAGCTTGCCGCTGGTAAAAGCCAGCTAAAAGGGCAGATTACACTGTCTCTGGAGAGTCCTTCTTCACGGATGTACCGGGCGGCTGGAGTCGAGCTGTACGGAGAACCGTTCCGGACGCTCGATGAAGTGCTCGCGCTGGTGGATGCGATCGATGGAGATACCGTCTCGGCGGTGTGCCGCGATTTCTTTGCGCCGGCGCGGCAGACACTGGTCAGCCTCGGCCCGCAGGCCGCTGCACAGGCGTAATTCAAACTCATAACGGCAATACCGAAACATGAAGATCGGCGTACCGAAAGAGATTAAGACAAACGAGAACAGGATCGCACTCGTGCCGGCTGGCGCCGAGGCGCTCGTCGCGGCCGGTCACAGCGTGATGATCGAAAAGGGAGCGGGCGAGGGAAGCGGATTCCCCGATGACGTTTACGAGGCGGTCGGTGCAAAGGTCGGCGCCAGCGTCGAGACCGTCTGGAAGGAAGCCGACATGATCATGAAGGTGAAGGAGCCGATCGCCCCCGAATGGCCGCGCATGCGCGAGGGGCAGGCAATCTTCACCTACTTTCACTTCGCGGCTGACAAAAAGCTTACTGAAGCGCACATAAAGAGCCGGGCAATCTGCATCGCTTACGAAACGGTTGAGCTGCCGACGCGGGAGCTTCCGCTGTTGACGCCGATGTCCGAGGTCGCGGGAAGGATGGCGGTGCAGGAAGGCGCCAAGTACCTCGAGAAACTCTACGGCGGACGCGGCGTGCTGCTCGGCGGCGTCCCCGGCGTCGCGCCGGCGAAGGTCGTCATTCTCGGCGGCGGCATCGTCGGCATCAACGCGGCGAAGATGGCGGCCGGTCTCGGAGCGAAGGTCACGGTGCTCGACCTGTCGCTGGAGCGCCTGCGCTACCTGTCCGACGTGATGCCGGCCAACGTCACCCTCATTTACTCGAACCGCCACAACATCCTCGAGCAGATCAAGACGGCGGACCTGGTCGTCGGCGCCGTACTCATTCCCGGCGCCATCGCGCCGCGGCTCATTCGCCGTGAAGACCTGAAGACAATGCAGCCCGGCGCAGTGATCGTCGATGTCGCGATCGACCAGGGCGGCTGCGTCGAGACCATCAAGGCGACGACGCACGAGAACCCGGTTTACGTGGTCGACGGTATCATTCACTACGGCGTCGCGAACATGCCGGGCGGGGTTCCGCGCACTTCGACCCTCGCGCTCACCAACGCCACGTTCCCCTACGCCATGCAGCTCGCCAACAAGGGCTGGAAGCAGGCGCTCAGGGACAACGCGGCACTCAAGAAGGGACTCAACGTCGCTGACGGACAGGTGACTTATGCAGCAGTTGCAGAGGCATTCGGCTTGCCGTTTACACCGCCTGATTCATATTTGACATAATGCGCTGGCCTTTCTTCAAGTCGGGTGCCCTTTTCCCCGCAAACGCGATTGCCGTAGACCTCGGCACCGCCAACACCCTGATCTATGTGAAGGGTGAGGGAATCGTGCTCAACGAGCCCTCAGTCGTCGCGCTCGACCGCGAGACGAAGAAGATCAAGGGCGTCGGCCTCGAGGCGAAACGGATGCTCGGGCGCACGCCTGAAGGCATCATTGCCGTTCGTCCGATGAAGGACGGCGTCATCGCCGACTTCGACGTGACCGAGAAAATGCTGCGCTACTTCCTCGCGCTCATCATCGAGAACCACGTCTTCAAGGTGAAGCCGCGCGTCATCGTCTGCGTTCCG
>JACCRL010000023.1 GCA_013813605.1 Gemmatimonadaceae bacterium | reverse complement strand
ACGCAGCAGAGCGCCTGGCGGTGCGAAGTACGTCACGACGTTCTTAGCCTCTGCTCCACTCTCGTTGCGGGCCATGTGGGCGTGCTCGCCAGTATCCAGATAGCCCTGACCCTTCGTGAGAACGGTGCCGCGGCAGGCGGGATCATCGGATTCGTAGAACGTCATCGTCCCCGAAACGACCTGGATGAACACAGGACCGGGGTGGCTGTGCCAGCCACTTTGCGCTCCGGGCGCGAAGGTGATTGTCTGCACTGCAACGTCAACCGGGTCCTTGGCATTGATATCGATCTCCCAATCGCCGGTCTTTCGCTTGACCTTGAAGCTTTCAGCGAACGTGGCACGGCCATTCAGGATCGATGTCGATCCGGATGACGCCGTAGACTGGGGCGCGGTTGGCGAGAAAACCGCTCTGTCTGAAGAGGCTGTTCCATCCGCGTCCTGACACGCGGCGAGGAAGGCGACCGAGGTGATAGTGCCGAGTAGCCTGGCTGCTGCCGGGCGCTTCGCCCTCAGCATGGATCTGATTCTCATTGTCCTGGTCCTGTGGTTGTGGGTTTTGCAACTGGTGCCTTGGAACCCGCAACATGACGGACCCTGCTCATCCCGCGTTCAGAGTCAGATCAGAGCTCGGTCAGACTTCACTCAGAGTTGTGCTTTCTTGCCGTTCCCGGGGTGGAATTCCAGGTTGGGCCCGTGACTGCGCCCTCAAAGCGACGCAGGCGGCCGCGCCCAAGCGGACCTGGTTCGCCAGCCGCGCGGCGAGTTATATCTCGAGGACAGACTGCACATGACCCTCAGGGGCTACGCCCTCTGCGTGAGCTGCTCGCGCCGGTAATCGGCGAGATCGGGCGTTAAGCGGGCGGGCGGGCGTTGATTGGGCACGGGGAAGACCGAGTCACAAGGGGGGGCGGGCAATGGACAGCGATAGGCGATTGGAAAAATATTTTCTCGTCCTGACTCTCGGAGCCGCGGTGACGTGCACGCGATTTCCAGGGGGCACGGAAAGTGGCGCAGTAACCGGACGCTGGGGCGGCCCGCGTGCGGATCTCACACTCACCGAGACTGGCGGCACGATCGAATATGATTGCGCGCACGGAGGTATCGGCTCCGCCGTTTACGCTGATCGAGCGGGGCGTTTCGATGTCAACGGGGTGCATGTGCGCGAGCACGGAGGACCGGCGCTCATCGGTGAGAGGCCGGACTCGCTGCCGGCCCGGTATGTCGGCCGCGTCAGCGGCGACCATATGACGCTGAGGGTATTTGTCGCGGCCGATACACTCGGTCCGTTTGACCTCGCCCGCGATAAAGCCGCTCAGCTCGTCAAGTGCCTCTAGGGAATGGCTGACATCGCGACTCGCTTCGACGCCTTGGATGCGAGCATCACCCGCTGGATGGCGCGTCACGGGGTGCGCCTTCTCCGCATCAGTCTCGGCATCGTATTTCTCTGGTTCGGCGCGCTCAAGTTTTTCCCTGGCCTGAGCCCGGCTCAGGATCTGGCGGCGCGCACGATGGAGGTGCTGACATTCGGCGTCGTACACGCCAACATCTCGGTGCCGCTTCTGGCGGCGTGGGAATGTCTGATCGGGCTCGGCCTCCTGTTGGGGATTTTCATGCGCGCTACTCTGCTGCTGTTAGCCGTGCAGATGGCCGGCACGCTGATGCCTCTCGTTCTGTTTCCCAACGAAGTCTTCACCCGCATTCCCTTCGCACCGACACTGGAGGGGCAGTACATAATCAAGAACGCGGTGCTTGTCAGCGCGGCAATCGTGATCGGAGCGACGGTGCGCGGCGGGGGCCTGGTGGCAAGCAAGACCAGTCACCGCAGATAACTGCTGGAGCAAGGTAAGAGCTACTGCCATGCACGTGAAGATCCGGGAAGAGACAGCTGACACGCTGACGGAATACGGTGCGGTCTCGATCGCGTTCGAGATCAGTCGCGTGTTCGACGTGGAGCCAGGCGAGGCAGCCGGAGAGAGGTTCGTGCTCAGAGAGCGGGTTCTTGGAAGCCCCGTTGCCAAGGACTACGATGCAGACCCAGGCAATCCTCCCGCGGGTTGGCCTGCACACTTCGATGTTGCGAACTGGGGATTTCTATCTGCGTGGGTGAGTGAACGACGCGTTGGCGGCGCCGCAATCGCCTTTCGTTCGCCGTCGCTGGAGATGCTCGAAGGACGAAATGATCTGGCGGTGCTTTGGGACATTCGCATTGCTCCCGCCGCTCGTGGCCAGGGAATCGGCGCTTCACTCCTCGCCGCG
>JACCRL010000441.1 GCA_013813605.1 Gemmatimonadaceae bacterium | reverse complement strand
GCGCCGCACTGCTGCCGATAATTACCGAGGCTGGCGGTATGTTCACGGACTGGAAGGGAACCACCACGGCCTTCGGCGGTGACGCGATCGCGACGAACTCACAGCTGGCTGGCACTGTTCGGGATATTCTCGTCGTGCCCGATGCAGAGGATTCGGGCAGGCAGGAACGATGACCATGCGCCTGAACCTGGATTCAGTCCGCTTCGACGATGCTACAGGAACAATCGTGGTGGTTGCGCAGGATGCCATAACGGGAATGGTTCTGATGGTCGCGAACGCGGACCGCGAAGCGCTCGTCCGAACGATGGAGACGGGCGAGATGCACTATCTGTCCCGCCGGCGCGGCCCGTGGCACAAGGGGGCAACGAGTGGGAACGTTCAAAAGGTGATCTCACTCGACATGGACTGCGATGGTGACACGCTCCTGGCGCGTGTCGTCTCAGCCGGACCCGCCTGTCACACAGGGCAGGCATCCTGCTTCGCGGATTCGACTAATGCGAGCGCATGGAGCGCGCTGTCGAGTATCGTCCGGGCGAGGCGAACGGAGCTGAGCGAGATCGGCTTGGAAAGCCGGAGCTATACCAGCCGGCTTCTGAGCGACCGCAATTTGCGCCTGAAGAAGCTGGGCGAAGAAATGGCGGAATTCGTCACCGCTTGCGCGGATGGCGATGCGAGGCGCGCTGCTGAAGAGGCGGCGGACCTGATCTACCACACGGCCGTCGCACTGGAGGCATCAGGAACATCTCTGGACGCGGCCGGGCAGATCCTGTTCGAACGTTCCCAGGCGGGAAGAGCTCCGGGGTAACAGGAACATGGAGCGGAGCAGATACTCCGCTCCATCCCTGATCAGCGAATGATCACGTAACGCTCGAGCCGGGCAACTTCCTGCTTGTCCACGTACTTCCCCATCTCGCGACGGAACTGGTCCATCGACTTGTACGGACGGTACTCTTCAAACTCGTGCCGCATGCGGGGGCCGATTCCCGGAATGAGCAGAATTTCTTCGCCACTGGCGGTGTTGAGGTCTATCGGCACCCAGAGCCGTGTGTAAACGGAATCGCGCTGTTTTTCGTTGAGCGTTTTGGCGAGCACCCGATCCACGGCTGTCATGCTCTTGTAGGGACGTCCCGCGATCAGAGCATCGGCAGCGGGGCGCCCAACGCCGAGAGGCACGAGCTGATCGGCACTCGCCTGATTGGGGTCGAGCATCCCGATCGTGACGGGGAGAGCCGCATCCGCGGCCGACACCGTTGTCATGGATGTGTCGACGGCCCCGGTGGCCGGGATCGCGACCGAAGCGCTGTCCGGCGAATCGCCTGGCTTGCTGGTGCAGGCGGCGAGCACGGTTGCTGATACGAGGGTGAGAATTTGCGCGCGACGAAACATTGGTGAGATCCCCGATCGCTGTGAAAAAGCTGAAACTCGCGGTTGAATATGTTGCATGGACACCGTGCTTGGCGACCGTGGCGGCGCTAGGAATTCTCGCGCAATGCGGGGTGTCGCCACGAGAAGATGAAACCGAGGAGCCCGAGCTGTGCGAGCGTTGCCGGAGCGAGCGCGGGCGTGGCCCCGCGGAGGACTTGCCAGACGAGCGGCAGCCCACTAAGCGAAGGGTCCCGTTCGAGGGCGAACTCGACGTTGCCCTGGTAATGGAGCAACACACCCAGCAGACCGATGATCAGGAAGGCGAACATGAGCATCCGGAAGGGCCTGATCGTCGAGCGGCGCGGACTGATGGCAGCGACCAGCCCGCTCAGAATGCCGGCACCGAGCGCGATGAGAGGAAGCCACTGCCAGAGCGACTCGGTGTGTTCAAGAAAGAAGAGCTCGAGGGCCATCCCGGCACTCCCGACCAGAAAGAGAGCCAGCACGAGCTTGCGGACAGCTGTTTCAGTTCCGTTGGGCGGTGACATTGCGGAAAGCTACATTATACTGGCGCAACAGGTCTGGCCTGCGACGAAACGACGCAGGTTAGGTTACTATCAAACTAACTGTGCGAGGCAACGATGATGAAATGGCTGTCGATTTTCGCCGGTGCCGTCATTGCCGCCGTGCTTGCAGTAGTACTTACTGGATACGCCCTGCCGCAGTCGCATGTGGCCTCTGTGACCGCCGTCTATTCCGCCGCTCCTGCTGAAATATGGCCCTGGATATCCCAGCCTGAGCGTTACCCATCCTGGCGGAATAGTTTGACAGCTGTCGAACTACTTCCCGAGGGAGGCGGACGGGTCGCATGGCGGGAGACGGGAAAAGACGGCAAGATCAGCTACCGGTTCACAGAGAGGACTGAAGGTGAGCGGCTGGTGACCCTGATTACCGATGAGGGACTGCCGTTTGGCGGCGGGTGGGAGTTCGATCTTCAGTCTGAGGGAAAGGGATCCCGGCTCACCATCACGGAACACGGCGAAGTCTACAACCCGGTTTTCCGCTTCGTCTCCAGATTCTTCCTCGGCCACACCTCCACGATGGAGGCTTACCTGACCGACCTTGGTAAGGCCTTGGGCGACCCGGTAACTCCGCGGGTAATCAAGCCCGACCAATCTTCCGGGACCGCCCGAAAACCATAACACCAGGCGAGTCGTCGCCCGCCTCGGCTGGCGCTGCCCCCGATCCGCCGTCGGGAATCCATTCCTCGGCCCATGACCCAAGGGCCTTGAGCGCCGGCTCGAGGGAGCGACCCTTTTTGGTGAGCTCGTATTCGACCCTGACCGGGCTCTCGGGGATCACTATCCGCCGCAGAAGACCCTCAATTTCCAACGATTTCAGGCGCTCCGAAAGCATCCGGTCCGTGATGTCTGGAATGGCCGCGCGGACGGTCGCGTAACGGGCTCGTCCCTGAATGAGAATGTGCAGAATAGCTCCGGTCCATCGACTACCGATGAGCTCGACGGCGTGGTGGAAGCGCGTGCACACGGAGGGGACCTTGGAATCCGCCATTGCCGTTTAATCTAACCGTGGAAGGACTTAACACAAGCAACTTACTAAAGTATACGTACCCTTAATCAAGTAAGATCAACGCGGTTCCGCGCCTTCAGAATGGCCTAACGGACCCCAGACATACTTCTCACGGGAAAGGGCACCATGGCAACAACACTGATCCGACCGTCGCGACATCTGCAGGACAACCTGGAACTGGACCCGGAGCAACTCAAATGTCGAGTTTTCGGTCAAGCATCTTGATGATTTCGAGGGTGAAAGGCCGAATTTTCCGAACTCGCAGGTATCATCCAGGCGGATGAAACAAATCCAGAAATTCCTCGGTGAAGCCGCCTGCTGGCGGCAACCATCGATACCAGATTCGAGCAGCGGGACACCCATCTGAGGTCCGCGGATTTTGTTGATGCCACGACGTTTCCCGAGATCTCGTTTCGGAGCACTCGGATGAAGGGAAACCGTACCAGGTTCCAGCTGGCAGGGGACCTCACGATCAGGAGCACGACGCGAGAAGAACCCTCGATGTCAACTTCGAGGGGCGCGGAAAAAACCCCTAGGGCGGCGAACGGCTCGTGTTCAGCGCCACCGGCAAGATCGATCGAGCGACTTTGGGAT
>JACCRL010000399.1 GCA_013813605.1 Gemmatimonadaceae bacterium | reverse complement strand
CCACCCGGGCGAGCATGAAGAGCAGGTCAGAGAGCCTGTTGAGGTAGATGACTACCAGCTGCGGGATTTCGACGTCGCGCTGGAGGCGGACCACCCTCCGCTCAGCTCTCCGGCAGACCGTCCTCGCAAGGTGCAGGGCGGCCGCCTTGTGGGTGCCGCCGGGAATGATGAACGCTCGGAGCGGCTGAAGCTCGCGCTCGCACTCGTCGATCGCCCGCTCGAGCTCCGCAATTCGCCCATCGTCGATCTTCGCCTTAGTGAGATGCTGCTGCATTTTCTCGCGGTCGGGCGTGGCGAGCAGGGCCCCGATGCTGAAGAGGTCTCGCTGGAGAGGGACGAGAACCTCGTCGATGCGTGGCATCGGGTCCGCTGCCCTCGCGACGCCGAGCGCGGCGTTCAGCTCGTCGACATCGCCGTAGGCTTCGACGCGGGGATCATCCTTCTGTACCCGGCCGCCGCCGAAGAGTCCGGTGTCGCCGTCGTCGCCCGTCTTCGTGTAGATCTTCATCGGCAGAGAATGTAACTCTGGCCCGCGGAGCGGGGCGCGGACTGGCGCCATACCTTACTGAAGCGGACGAATTCACAGGAGCCTGGTGCCACTGCCCGACGATATCGACGATCTGGACGCCGAATTTCCTCTCGGAGACGGGAGTGCCGACACGGATGCGGTCGTCTACTGCCCGTATTGCAATGAGAGCGTCGAGATCGCGATCGACCCGGGGAGCGGCGCAAGCCAGCAGTATGTGGAAGACTGCGAGGTCTGCTGCCAGCCCTGGACGGTGAACGTGCTGTATCGCGCGGATGGGGGAGCGGACGTGAGCGTCACGCCGCTCGAGTAAACGCCGGGAGTACTCGCGGTCTCACTTCTTCGGTAGACAAGGACACCCACACTTGCCGGAGATTGAAGCAGATGCAACTACATGAGATAATGTCCCCCTTCAACCGTGCCGCGCTGCGGGTCGCGCGGCTCAGTGCGGGATTCGCCGTATTCGGGTTTGGCGGTGCCGTCGCACGGGCGCAGGGGACCGACGAACGGCCCGATGTGATCATCGCGATGCCAGCCGTAACTGAGGCGGTCACCAATCTCGCGAAGGAGGTCGACGTCAATTTTCCCGTCCTCGAGACATCGAAAAAGGTAAGCGCGGCTCTCAGGGCAGGTCTCCGCAGCGGACGTTACAACCTGACGAGCGCTAAGGGACTCGCAGCCATGCTCACGGATGACCTGCGAAAGCTTTCTGGAGATCCACATTTCCGGGTCGACTATTTCGTGGTTCCACGGAAGTTTCCCCCCGATGTTGCGGGCACCGATCCGGTTTCTGAGGCCGACCGCACGTTGACGTTCAAGCAGCAGAATTTTGGGTTTGCGCGCGTCGAGCGCCTCGCCGGCAACATCGGGTACCTCAAGCTGGACCGCTTCGCGATGCCATCGGTCGCCGGGGAGACAGCAGCCGCCGCAATGCAGTTCGTTGTCGGGACCGATGCTCTCATCATCGACCTCCGCGACAATGGTGGCGGTTACGGGGCGATGGTTACTCTGCTTGCGTCATACTTCTTCGCCAACCCCGTGCATTTGAGCGAGCGGACCGGCCGCGCGCCGGCAGACACCGAGCAGTCGTGGACCGGCGCCGTCGTCCCCGGCCGGCGATACCTGGACAAGCCAGTCTATATCCTGTCGGGCCCGCGGACGTTCTCGGCCGCGGAAGCGTTCGCCTATGATCTTCAGGCACAGAAACGGGCAGCGATCGTCGGTGAGACGACGCGAGGAGGTGCGAACACTGTCGCACGGATGCTCCTTTCTCCCCGGTTCGCGGCAATGGTGCCGAATGCCCGGGTCAGGAACGCAGTCACCGGTTCCAACTGGGAAGGCGGGCTCAAGCCGGACGTCGTCACCAGCGCGGCACTCTCGCTACCGACCGCGTATCTCGCCGCATTACAGGCGATTGCGCCAAACCACAGGGACGATCCGCTCACTGCCGAGATCGAAAAGGGCATCGTGAGCCTGAAGGCCGAGCTCGCGGCAGCGCCGCCGGGCCAGTAACGACATGATGTCTGATGGTGAAGTTTCCATGAATGGCGGCAAGGAGTTGCTTGCGCGAGTTCAGGCGGGAAGCGCCGGTGCGTTCACCGTTTTCGTTGAACGGTACAAGCCGGTGGTTTTCCGCTGGGCGGTAGGCCTCGTCTCCGACGGAGATGAGGCCGAGGACATCGTCCAGGAAGTCTTCGTCATCTGCTCTCAGAAGCTGGGCTCGTTTCGCGGTGATGGCTCG
>JACCRL010000377.1 GCA_013813605.1 Gemmatimonadaceae bacterium | reverse complement strand
GGGCGAGCCGCTGCCGACTCAGCTCGAGCTGGGCGCGTTGTACCGCCTGACTTTCATCGATCGCTACCTCAAAGACACCGAGGTACGCGCCGCGGGAAGCTTCATTGACAGTCGCGGGTTCGGTGGCAAGTCGCTCCGCGCCGGCGCCGACGTCATTTATCAGAGCACCGTTCACTTTCGGGCCGGCTACGTCGGCGAGGACGATCGCGCCGATGCCAGCGCATCGCTCGGCTTCGGGCTCGAGAGCGGACGTTTCGTCTTCGACTTCGCCCGCACCTTCGGCGGCCTTCCCGCCGACGATGGCCAGCGGCCAACGTACCTTTCGCTCCGCTACCTCTTCTGAGCGCCGGTGATCACCGACCTTCACTGACCCCATGAAGTATCTCTACGCCTTTCTGATTTTCGTTCCGATCGCGATCGTCGCGCGCTTCATGCATTTCCCGGCGATCTGGATCTTCGTAATCAGCGCGATCGCCATCATACCGCTGTCAGGCGTCCTTGGCGCAGCGACGGAAGCTGTCGCCGAGCACACGAGCCCCGCGATCGGCGGGCTTCTGAATGCGACGATGGGAAATCTCGCCGAGCTGATCATCGCTGCCGTCGCGCTCCGCGCCGGGCTGCTCGACCTCGTGAAGGCATCGATCACTGGATCGATCCTCGGCAATCTCCTTCTCGTGCTGGGAGCGGCGCTGTTTGCGGGCGGGCTCAAGTTCAAGGTGCAGAAGTTCAACCCGCACCTGGCCGGGTTCAGCTCGACCGTCCTCGTGATATCGGTATTCGGCCTGCTCGTTCCGGCGCTGTTTCAGCTGCTTCACCCTGACCCGGCGCGTGTTGCGACGCTGAAGATGTCGTACTTCGTCGCCGGGCTTCTGATCGCCGGGTACGCGGCGTCGCTGCTCTACTCGCTGCGCACGCACCGAGCTGCGTTCCTCACCGAAGATCCATCTCCCGAAGTGACTGTGGCCCCGCACTGGTCGTCAAAAAAGGCGCTGACCATTCTTGTCGCCTCCGCGGTCGCGATCGGAGTGGTTTCCGAGATTCTCGTGTCGGCGACTGAAGAGGCCGTCGAGGTCATGGGGCTCTCGCAATTTTTCGTCGGCCTGATCGTCGTCCCAATCATCGGCAATGCGGCCGAGCACAGCTCGGCGGTCCTGATGGCGATGAAGAACCGGATGGACCTGGCGATCAACGTCGCGGTGGGGTCGAGCATTCAGGTGGCACTGTTGATTGGTCCTCTGCTGGTGTTCATGGGCTTGATGTTCGGGCAGCGAATGGATCTTGCCTTCAGTCCGATGGAGGTTGCCAGCATCGCGCTTGCGGTGGCGGTGGCGCACTCGGTCGTGCGTGATGCGGAATCGAACTGGCTGGAAGGACTTTTTCTGCTCCTCGCGTACGCGATACTCGGCGTTGCATTCTTCTATTTCTAAGACGGTCTCACAGGGCGACGGGATAAAAAGACTTGCAACAACCTAACGCGATCCACTTCTCCCCTGATGGAGCCAAGCTGCCGCCGCACGTGCGGGCGTGGATCGGTTCGCAGGATGCCGCGACGGTAACGCTGTCCTCGGCCGACGAGCTGATGTCGATCGGGCTTCGCCAGCGCCCGCGTATGGCGCTGTTCGACGCGCGCAAGAACGCCGAAGCGGCCTTCTCCGCCGTTCAGCGCGTGAAAAGGGATTCCTATACTGCTGTCGTTCCGTGCGCCGTCATCTGTGGCAAGGCGAAGGGCGACCTTGCTGACGCCTTCGACGCCGGCGCTGACGAAGTGATCCGCGATTCAACCGATGCAGCCGAAGCGGTGCGCCGCCTCGACGCGATGCTGGTGCGGTCGGAAAGAGACCTGGTCGTGCATCCTTCGACGAGGCTCGCCGGAACATCGGCGATCGAAACGGAGATCGGCCGTCGCCTCGCGCTTGGCGAATACTTCGCCGTGTGCTACGCGGATCTCGATCACTTCAAGGAATTCAACGATCGCTACAGCTACAACGAAGGCGATCGCGTCATCCGCATCCTTGCCAAGCTGCTGCACGATGTCGTCAAAGGCACGTGCGCGGAGCAGGGATTTATCGGACACATCGGCGGCGACGATTTCATTTACATCATCCCCTACAACGCGATCCCGTCGGTGTGCGGCGAAATCGTCGCCACGTTCGACCTGCTCGCGCCTTACCAGTACTCGGAACAGGACCGGCGCGCCGGATATTTCTTCGGCAAGGACCGTCGCGGACATCTCGATCGCGTGCCGCTGATGACGCTCTCGATCGGAGTCGTGACCAACCTGCGCCGCTCGCTGTCGTCGGCGAGACAGGCGAGCCAGCTGGCCACGGAAATGAAAACGTATGCGAAGAGCCTTCCCGGATCCGTCTATACGGTGGACCGGCGCAGCGACGAGCGCGTGACGCCGAACGAGCCCATGCCGGCATTTCGCGAGCCGCGCGCGGGAGCCGGCGAATGAACGTCAGCTGCCCCGATTGCCGATCCGTTTTTCGCGTCGATCCCGCCAAGGTTCCCGGCGCGGGCGTGAGGGCCCGGTGTTCCGTGTGCAGTGGGATAGTTCCGATACCGGCGCCGACCGGCATGAACACCCCTGCGAGCGGGACGGACCGCACGCCAACGCCAGCCTCGTCCCGGGCGGCGGCACCGCCGCCGTTTACCCCGCCGCCGTTTACACCGTCTCCGCTTCCTCCGGCGGCGCCCCGCGCCACACCTCCCGCGGCGGTCCGACCCGCTGCGCCACCGCCGCCGCCTGCTCCGCGGCCGGCGCCAGTTGCGGCGGTGCCTACTCCGCCACGCGCTGCTCCGATGCCGGCACCGACACTGCCGACTCCGCGTCCGACTCCTTCGACGCCGCAAGGAACTCCGGCGACGCCGTCAGAGACGACCGGCCCGCGCAAGCCTATTAATCCATTCCTCGCAAAGGATCCGAACCAGCGGGCGAAACGCCTCGCGCGGGCTCTCGTCTCCGACATCATCACCTATCATCCCGCGAAGCACACCGAGGGGTTGCGCGACGGCACCCTCAAGCAGCTGTTCCGGGAAGAGATAAAGAAGAGCTTCGAAGAGTATATTGCGCAGGTGGGACAGCAGCTCGCGGAGAGCACCACCTACTTCCAGGAAGCGCTCAACGAAGTCCTGGGTGGTGGCAAGAAAATATTCTAGGAGTGGCGCCGAATGGCGGAGAGTGATCGCGGTCGGGTACTGAAGCAGAGCGTGGAACAGTTGGCGGAGTTGCGGAGGTATCTTTGACATCGATGGAAAGCGTGCTCGCCTGAGCGCGCTCGACGGGGAGATGGCAGACCCCGGCTTCTGGGCGAACCAGGAGAAGGCGCAGGCGGTGCTTCAGGAAGTGAAGACGCTGCGCGGATGGATTGAGCCCTACGACAAGCTCCAGGGACGCGCCGCGAGCGCGGAGGAGCTCGATGCGATGCTCGCCGACAGTCCTGACGCCGGAATGGAAGCGGAGCTCGACACCGAGTCCGAGCAGCTCTCGACCGACATCGATTCCTTCGAAGTGCGCTCACTGCTGCGCGGGCCTGACGACTTCCGCGATGCACAAGTCGAGATCAGCGCCGGCGCCGGCGGTACCGAAGCGCAGGACTGGGCATCGATGCTGATGCGCATGTACATACGGTGGGCGGAGCGCCGCGGCTTCGAGGTCTCGATGCTCGACGAGAGCGAGGGCGAGGAGGCGGGGATCAAGGGAGCCGTGCTCGAGATACGCGGCCATTACGCATATGGCTTCCTGCGGCCGGAAACCGGCGTGCACCGCCTCGTTCGCATTTCTCCCTTCGACTCGGCGGCGCGTCGTCACACCAGTTTCGCCTCGATCTTCGTGTACCCGGTCGTGAACGAGGAGATCAACATCGAAATTGATGAGGGCGACCTGCGCATCGACGTGTATCGCGCCTCGGGAGCCGGAGGCCAGCACGTCAACAAGACCAGCTCCGCGGTCCGCATCACGCATCTGCCGACGAACACCGTCGCCGCATCACAGCAGGAGCGGTCGCAGTTCAAGAACAAGGCGACGGCGATGAAGATGCTGAAGAACAAGCTGTACCAGGCGGAAGTGGAGAAGCGCGACCAGCACAAGGCCGCCCTCGACGCAACCAAGTCAGATGTCAGCTTCGGCAGCCAGATCAGGAGCTACGTTTTTCAGCCGTACACGATGGTGAACGACCATCGCACCGAGCTCAAGATTCCGGATGTGCAGAAGGTGATGGACGGTGCGATAGACCCGTTCATCGAGGCATACCTCAAGCTCGGCTCCGACACGGCGGCGGCGTGAGCGACGACGTCAACTTCATTTTACAGGCGCGGCGAGAGAAGCTCGGCGCGCTCGAAGCGGCCGGCATTCCGGCGTTCGGATACAGCTACGCGCGGACGCACCTCGCTTGCGACGCGGTCAGAGCGCTCGGCGACGGCGACGAGGGCCCGGCAGTCAGCGTCGCGGGACGGGTTGTCGCCTGGCGCTCACACGGCAAGACGACGTTCGCACACCTCGCCGACGTGAGCGGAAAAATCCAGCTCTACTTCCGGAAGGACGAGCTTGGCGAGCACTACACCACGCTTGCCCACCTGGATCTCGGCGACATCATCGGCGTGCGCGGCACGCTCTTCCGCACCCGCACCGGTGAGGCGACGGTCCGCGTACAGTCGCTCGAGCTGCTGGCAAAGTCGCTGAGCCCCCTGCCGTTCGGGAAGGAAGAGGAGGTCAACGGACAGATCGTGCGGCATTCCGGGTTCGCCGATCCGGAACAGCGCTACCGGCAGCGGTACGCCGACCTCGCCGTACACCCCGACGTGCGAGCTATCTTCGTCGCGCGCTCGCGGATGACTACGGCGATCAGGGCATTTCTCGACGCCCGCGCATTCATCGAGGTCGAGACGCCGGTCCTGCAGCCGCTGTACGGCGGCGCAGCCGCGCGTCCATTCACGACGATGCACAACGCGCTCGCAATGCCGCTTTTCCTGCGTATCGCCGACGAGCTGTACCTCAAGCGGCTCATCGTCGGCGGAATGGAAAAGGTGTATGAGATCGGCCGCGATTTTCGGAACGAGGGAATGGATCGCACCCACAATCCCGAGTTCACGATGCTCGAGTTCTATCAGGCCTACGCCGACTATGGCGAGATGATGACAGTCGTCGAGGAGCTGCTCGGCGCGGCGTCCGCGGCGGTGCGGGCCGTTCCCGAGCTCGCGGGAAAGGTACCGTCCTTTGAAACGCCTTTCCCGCGCATCGAGTGGGTGCCATCGCTGAACGATGCGGCCGGCACCGACGTCAACTCCCTCGACGACATCGCACTGCGGAGCCTCGCGTCGCGGGCAGGCGTCGACAAGACGGATGGGCTGAGCAGGCCGAAGATGCTCGACGAGATATTCCAGGCGCTCGTCGAGTCGAAGCTGCAGAGCCCGACCTTTGTCGTCGACTACCCGGTCGAGCTATCGCCCCTGGCAAAGCCGAAGCGCGGCAATCCGCTGCTCACGGAGCGCTTCGAGCTGTTCGCCAACGGCCGCGAGATGGCCAATGCCTTCAGCGAGCTGAACGATCCCATCGACCAGCGCCGGCGATTCGAGGCGCAGGCGAAGCTCAAGGCTGCCGGCGACGAGGAAGCGAGCGGCGTGGACGAGGATTACCTTCGAGCGATGGAATACGGAATGCCGCCGATGGGCGGTGTAGGAATTGGCATCGACCGGCTGTTCATGTACCTGTCGGGGTCCACCAACATTCGCGACGTGATCCTTTTTCCGACGATGAGACCGGAATGAGCAAACTCGAGCTGCAGATCGCCTGGCGCTACCTGCGGAGCAGGCGGGGGTCAAAGCTGCTGTCCCTGATCAGCATCATTGCCATCGGCGGCGTGCTGGTGGGCGTCAGCGCGCTCATCGTCATCATCGGCGTGATGAATGGATTGCAGGAGGACCTGCGCGAAAAGATCCTCGTCGGAAGTCCCGACATCCGCGTCCTGAGCTATGGCGAGGATCTCAAGATCAACGACTGGACAAAGACGCTGCAGGTGGTGCGGCGGCAGCCGGGTGTGGTCACTGCCGCTCCGTTCGTTCTCACCGAAGCGCTGATGACGACGGGTCACGATTACGCCGGCGGTGTCTATGTCGTCGGATTGCTGCCGCAGGGGCGAGGAGTTCCCGAGGTCACCAGCATTCGCTCACACGCGACCTCGGGCGACTTCCGCTTCGCGAGCACAGACGGACAGCATCGCGGCGTCGTGCTTGGCAAGCTCCTCGCCGCGCGCTTCAACCGCTGGCCCGGTGACAGCATCAACCTGCTCTCGGCGGGAGGTGGGAAGATCAACGCCGTAACGGGTGGTTTCGTGCCGCGCGTCGAGCGTTTCGAGGTCACCGGTATCGTGGCGACCGGGATGTACGAGTACGACAATGCGTACGCGTTTGTCGCACTCGACAAGGCGCAGCAGCTGGCCGGGCTGGGGCAGGGCGTCACCGGGATCGAAGTCAAGACGACCGACCGCTGGGCGGCATCCGCGATCGCGACACGTCTCGTCGCGACTCTGGGTTGGCCATACCGGACCGTCGACTGGGAAGAGCAGAACAGCTCGCTCTTTCAGGCGCTCAAGCTGGAGAAGCTCGGCATGGGCGTCATCCTGCTGCTCATCGTACTCGTTGCCGCCTTCAACATCGTCAGCACGCTGACGATGGTCGTCGCCGACAAGACGAAAGAGATTGGGATTCTCAAGGCGATGGGAATGCCGGCGCATTCCATTCGGCGGATATTCTTTGCGCAGGGGCTCG
>JACCRL010000365.1 GCA_013813605.1 Gemmatimonadaceae bacterium | reverse complement strand
AGGTGATGGAGCTGCGGCAGGACGCGGTGTTGAGGAAGGCCGGGTCGTAGCTGACGAGCCCGAGGTCGTCTGCGTCCTCGGTTTTCAGCTTCTTGAGATCGACCGCGCGGATGGCGTTGTCAGCGACCGCGATGTTATACGTCTTGTTGGTGCGCGTGTCTTTGACTTCAAGTCCGCCCCTGGCGGCCTGTTCCACGAGATCGTTTTCCGACGGTGCTGCGGCCTTACCGGTCTTCGGCATCCTCTTCTCCAGTTGATTACATCAAATTTAGCGAAACGCGTCCGGCGATGACGACACGGAACTCCAACCGCAGCCTGCCATGATTTCTTTCTCTTTCGCACGTTTCGGGCTCGTGGCTGCGCTCGCTTGCTGCGTTCCTCCCGTGCTCGTTTGCCAGGGAGTAATCCGTACCATTGAGGTGCCCGCCCCCTCACTGCGCGGCAATCTCCTCGGCGATCCCGCCGTGCGCGCCGTCTCCGTCTATCTGCCGCCAAGCTATTCGAAAGCTCCGGCGCGTCGCTTTCCGGTCATTTATCTTCTCCACGGATTCGCGGCTGACCACAGGGCGTTCATTGCCGGGGCGTACCAGAACCTGAACGTCCGCATCTCGATGGACAGCCTCATCGCTGCGGGGCGTGTGCGGGAGATGATCGTCGTCACGCCGAACGCGCGAAACCGTTTTGACGGCAGCTTCTACGCGAATTCCACGGCGGCGGGGAACTGGGAGGATTTCATAGCCCACGACCTGGTTCGCTACGTCGACCGTCACTACCGCACGATTCCCGCGGCATCGAGCCGAGGTATCAGTGGCCATTCGATGGGCGGCTACGGCGCGCTCCACGTCGGCATGCGAAACCCGGCGATCTTCTCGGCGATCTACGCACTCAGCGCCTGCTGCCTTTCAACGGAAATGATGGGCGCTCCAAACAGAGCGGCCGCGTGGAGGAAAGCGTTGTCCGTCACTGACACTTCGCAGATCAGGGCAGCGGGCTTTATCGCAAACATCTTGATGGCACTGTCCGCCGTCTACGCGCCCAACCCGGCCCGGCCACCGCTGTTCGCTGACTACCCGGTCAGGATCGAGGCGGATACCCTGGTCATCGTTCCCGCGGTGGTCTCGCTCTGGGTCCCACCACTGTCACTGGTCGAAAAAAATTCCGCCAGCCTCAAGCGTGTGCGTATCGGATTCGATGCCGGCAATCGTGACGGATTTCCGGACATCCCGGCAAATGCGCGCGCACTGCACGAAAAGCTGGCGCGCCTCGGCATCGAGCATTTATACGAAGAGTATGACGGCACTCACGGCAGCCGCATCCGGGAGCGGCTCGAGAGAGTAGTGTTCCCGTTCTTTTCCGAGCGCCTGTCGCAGAGCCGCTGATGCTACCTGGCGGCTTCTCCGCCTTCCTCCAACACTCCAAATCGCGAATTCGTCACGAAGCGGGGGTCTTGGCCAGCGCTAGCACCGCGTTCCACTCCGCTGCACCCACTGACTGTACGCTGAGCCTGCTCCCTTTCTGCAGCAACGGCATCCCCTGGAGCTCGGGCTTCGCGCGCAGCTCGCGCAACGCAACCGGACGGGGAAATTTCTCCACCGCCCGGATGTCGACCGCATGCCAGGACGGATTCTCGGGCTTGCTTCGCGGGTCGAAGTGGGGATTCTGAGGATCGTGGGCGGTCTCATCGGGAACGGCGTTGCTGACCACCTCGGCGATGCCAACGATGCCGGGGTCGTCTGTGCTCGAATGATAAAAAAAGACCAGGTCTCCCTTTTTCATCTCGTCGCGCATGAGATTCCGCGCCTGGTAGTTGCGCACGCCGTCCCAGCGCGTGGTCCGGCCCGGAGAGTTCCACAGGTCGTCGAAAGAGAACGACCCCGGCTCGGATTTTACCAGCCAGTACTGCCTGTTCGGTCCTGCTTGCCGCTTCACACCACTCATTTCCTGCCTCCGGGAAAGCGCCAGGGTGGAACGAATCCTTCGCCCCGCCGTAGATTGCTGGATGCTTCCCACCCGACAACACGGCAAAATCATGTCCAGCTATCCACTTCGTGCAGCAGCCGCGCTCGTTCTGTTCGCCACTTCAGCGGCAGCGCAATCCCCTGCTCCCCGGATAACCTATCCTTCCGCGGCGAAGTCGGATCAGGTTGACGTCTACCACGGCGAAACGATCGCCGATCCGTATCGCTGGCTGGAGGACACCGACTCCCCGCAGACAAAGGCGTGGGTCGAGGCGGAGAACGCAGTCACCAATCGGTACCTGGCCACGGTCCCCGAGCGTGATGCGATCAGGAATCGCCTCACCCAGCTCTGGAACTATGCCCGCTTTTCGGCGCCGTTCAAGGAAGGCGGGCGGTACTTCTATTTCCAGAACACGGGACTGCAAAACCAGAGCGTCCTATTCGTGCAGGATGGAAAGAACCGTCCGCCCAGGGTGCTGCTCGATCCCAATGTCCTCTCCGCCGATGGAACGGTAGCCCTCTCCGGAAGGGCGGCTTCACCCGACGGGCGTGCGCTCGCGTACAGCGTATCAGTGAGCGGCTCCGACTGGCAGGAGATCCGCGTCCGCGATGTGATGACGGGCCGGGACCTCGCCGATGTCCTCAAGTGGGTCAAGTTTTCGGGGATCTCGTGGACACGCGACAACAGAGGATTTTTCTACACGCGCTACGACGCGCCGGCTGGTGGAAATTCACTGCTCTCAGCCAACAAGAACCACAAGCTCTATTACCACCGCCTCGGCCAGGCGCAGTCGCGCGACCAGCTCATTTACGATCGGCCGGA
>JACCRL010000310.1 GCA_013813605.1 Gemmatimonadaceae bacterium | reverse complement strand
GACCTGGAAGTAGACAACGTTGAAGTTCGCGCTCGCCGCCTTCTGGAAGATCGTAGCGATCTTGGGGAAGTCGACGGCAGACGACGTGGTAAATTCGAAGCGCGTTACCCATAGTGCACGCGCCTCGACCGGGTTGGTCACCGTCACATCCGACGTTCCACTCTTTCCCTCGGCGGTCGCGGAGACTACCGCGTTCCCGAGATCCTTTCCAGCCGCTGTATCGGCATTCGCCTTGATGTAGAAGACAGCGGGCGCCGACGAGCTCCAGGTGATGGACCGGTCGGTGAGAATATTGCCGCGCCGATCGCGCGCGATGGCGGTGTAGCGCACTTTGTGAAACTGCGGCACGCTCACGCTCGCCGGATCGACGGTAATGGTCGCGATCGGCTGCGGCCAGACGCGCAGCGCCTGAGTCGCCGTCTTTCCTTCGGCGGAGGCCGAGATTTCGGTCGAGCCGACTCCAACCGCGATCACCTCTCCTTGTGCCGACACTGTGGCGATTCCGGTTGCCAGTGAGCTCCAGGTGACAACGCGTCCCTCGAGCGGAACGCCTACCGAGTCGAGAGTCGCCGCGCTGAAGCTGGCCGTATCACCGAGAGAGAGCGAATCAACGCCCGTGATTCTGATGGCAGCCACGGGAACGGGGATGACGACGACGCGTACGCTGTCGAGGCCCTTCTTGTGATCGACGATGACGTATGTCGTGCCGACGCCCTGGGCGGTGACGAGCCCGCTGGTGTCAACGGTCGCAATGAGCGTGTCGAGCGAGCTCCAGTAGACCTTCTTCTTGTGTTCAAGCTCCATGCCCTGCGGATTGAACACCGCGGCGTCGAGTTGCACCGTCGACCCGCCCCTCGCCCCGCGCTCGGCGGTCGGCGTCCGCACCATCAGCTGGACTGAATCCTTTGATGGCTTCACGTCCACGTCTGCGCGTGCCGCACCGGGCACCGGAATGGAGATCACCCGGTCACTGGAGCACGATGCGATGAGCGTCAGTGAAACCGTGAGCAGCGCGAAGGCGCCGAAGGCGCGGACTTTGACGGGAGGGTGCACCGAAGCCTCTGGGAGCGGGTTTTGAGTCGGGCTCGATCCGAACAGAAACAAACGTCGTTAAGGTGGTGCGAGGTCGCAAGACCTGGCGCGCACGACGGTTACCAATGGGGCGCAGCTTATTTTATTATTCAGCATGGCCCTTCTCGGTCGCCTCAAGGCACCAGCCTCTCTCGTCGCCTTCGTGTGTCTCGCCGCGTGCACGACCGTCGTCTCGCGCGTGCGACCGTCACCCCCGACTGCAGCTGCTGTAGTCACACCCGCATACACGCGTGCAGAAGCGCTCGCCAAAGCGGACGAAGCGTGGGAAGCGGGCGAGTTTCCGGTTGCAAAGGCTCTCTATGGGCCGATCGTGGAGCGTGACGTTTCGCCCCCCTCGGCCGCATTCTTCCGGCTTGCTACTCTCCTCGGGTGGGACAACCGTCTCGCCGAGGCGGAGAACCTGTTCCGGCGCTACGTGGCACTCGAGCCCGGGGATCGCGAGGGTCGTGTTGCGCTGGGCCGGGCGCTCGCGTGGCAAGGCCGGTATGATGCCGCTCTCGCTGTCTACGATTCGGTGCTTACGTTGGACCCGCAATATCGCAACGCGGTTCTGGCGCGGGCGCAGGCGCTCGCGTGGGCGGGGCGTCTCCGGGAATCGCTGTCCGTCTACGAGCGGTGGATCGCCAGTAAACCTGCCGATCGGGACGCGCGGCTCGATTACGCCCGCGCTCTCGCATGGGACGGCCGGCTGAGGGAGGCCGAGACACTCTACACCGAGTTGGCGAGGACTGGAAACCGGGACGCGACGAAGGGCCTCGCTCGCGTCATCGGGTGGCGCGGGGAGCTCGAGCGCAGCGAGCGCATGTGGCGCCGGGTCCTTGTCACTGACCCGAACGATGCCGAAGCGCGAACTGGGCTTGCGCAGGTCCTGAGTTGGCAGGGGCGTCAACTCGATGCGGAGACAGAGCTGCAGCTCGTGTTGCGCGCGAGTCCCGGATACGGTGATGCGCGAAGCCTGTTGCGAACGGTGCAGGCGGACCTTCGGCCCAACGTGGCGACGGCGCTGATCGGCGCCAACGACAGTGACAGGAATCGGGTTTCGACGCTTCATCTCGACTACATCGCGCGCCCGGTGTGGAACGGCAGTGTTGGCGCCAGATACTCGGAGCGATGGGCGGATTTTGCCGCAACGGATTCGCGCGCCAGCGCGGTCAGTCTTTTCGCAAGCTGGCAGCCGCGCCCGGGCGGGTGGATCGCCCGAGCCGACGCAGGCGTAAGTCGGCAGTCTTTCACGCGCCCGTCCTCCCCGCGCCGCCACCGGACGATCGGCAACGGAGGAATTCGTTTCGTTGGCGGGCTCGGACCCGGTCTCAGGGTGGGGCTGGGAGCATCGCGGTCACCTTTCGACGAAACTGCTCTCCTGATCGCCAACGGAATCGTGATTTCCAGCGTCGAGGCCGAAGCTTCACTTCCGCTGCCGGCGCGGCTCAGTCTCGCCGGGGGCGCAGCGTACTCGCGTCTCACTGGAGGGTTGCGGGAGAACAGCCGGCGCTCCGGCTCGGCCACGCTGCGGTGGACTGCGAGCCGCCGATGGAGCATCGCCGTTGGCACACGCCAGTTCGGGTACGACACGTCCGCAGTCGACGGATACTTTTCTCCACGGCACTACACGCTTGCGGACGCGAGTCTGCGGGGCCGGCTGGGGGATGAGCTCGGATGGAACGCTGATGGCGAGGCTGGCCTGGGACGGCAAAGCATTGGATTGTTCGATACGAGCTCGACATCCCGGCGCGCCGAGCGACTCGCGGCCTCGGTGGGTTATAGATTTTCGCCGGCCCGCGAAGTTGCTGCTGCCGCGACATACTCCAACGTCGCCGCTCCGGGACAGGCGGCCGGCAGCGACTACCGTGCCAGCTCCGTTTTGCTGCGGGCCCGAGTGGGGTTCTAGCGAATTCCGTAGAGGGCAAGGATTTCGATCAGGACCCAGCGCACTGTGCGTGGCAGCTCAGCTCCTCATGACCTGACGGGAGGCTCGTCGCGAGGCGCCTCGCGGGTCATCTCGCCCCAGTTCAGGCTTCCACGGAAGTAGTGAAAAAAGGCCTCTACCCGAAACAGCACGGTGAGCTGGCGGTAACCAAAAGGTTCGAAAATCGAGAACCAGATCAGCCGGAGCAGGTCCCTGCGGCGGGGATATCTTCGGAAGCTCACCTGCTCGAGTAGAATGGCCCAAAGTGACGTCAGTAATCCGTATCCCAGAGCCGCGATAAAAAAGAGTCGCGCGTATGCGAAATCAACAATGCCGAGAGCAATGCTGAGTCCGAAGGTCATGTAACCAATCAGCTCCACGATCGGCGCAAGCATCTCCCCGAAAAAAAAATACGGGAACGCGATCATGCCTACCCGTCCGTACCTCGGATTGAACAGCATGTGCCAGTGCTGGAGCATCGTCGCGACGAGTCCGCGGTGCCAGCGTTCTCTCTGCCGGCGCAGGACACGGAGGGTAACCGGCACCTCGGTCCATGCAACGGGGTCGGGGATGAACGTGACGCGATCCGAAGACCCCTGCCCACGCAGATATTCGTGCAGGCGCACCACCACATCCAGATCTTCGGTAACGCTTCCTGTCTGATACCCTCCGACCGCGAGTAGATGCTCCTGCCGGAACAGGCCAAAGGCCCCGGAGATTATCAGGCCCCCGCCGAGCCGGTTCCAGGCGAGGCGCCCGAAAAGGAATGAGCGGAGATACTCCACTGTCTGAATGCCGGGCAGCCAGCGCGAATCTACGCGTGGCATCAGTACACGCCCTCCATCCACGGCCGACCCGTTGGCTACGCGAATGGTGCCTCCGACCGCGGCAACTCTTTCTCCCAACAGGAATGGCCGGGCCAGTCTGAGCAGGGCATCGGGCTCGATGAGCGTATCGGCGTCGACGGCGAGGACGTAGGGAAAACGGGCGGCGTTCAGAGCCGCATTCAGCGAGTCCCCCTTGCCGCCGTTCTCCTTGTCCACACAGGCGAGCCCGGTGTGTACGTGGGAC
>JACCRL010000301.1 GCA_013813605.1 Gemmatimonadaceae bacterium | reverse complement strand
GGAACAGTCTCTACGCATCGGACGCCGGCACTTCCGAAGCAATTCGGAGCTCCGCCAGCGAGCTCGCCGCGCTGGGCGCGGCGACGGACTTCGGATCTCACGACCTCGCCAGGATCCGCCGCGCAAGGCTGTTGGTCGTGAGTCCCGGAATTCCTCCCGCCGCTGCGCCACTGACCGCGGCGCGCGAGGCCGGCGTCCAGGTGGTGAGTGAGGTCGAGCTCGCACTTCGCTTTCTCGGCTCGGATCGCGTCATTGCCGTGACCGGGACAAACGGGAAGAGCACGACGACCGCCCTTATCGCGCACCTCCTGACCGGACTCGGGAAGGACGCACCGGCCGCGGGAAATATCGGCACGCCGCTCTCCGAGATTGCACTGCGCCGGAATCCTCCCGATTGGATCGCGCTCGAGATGTCGTCGTTTCAGCTTCACGATACCCCCGGCCTCACGCCAGCCGTTGGCGTTCTGACGAATCTGAGTCCGGATCATCTGGACCGATACCCGTCGGTGGACGCTTATTACGCCGACAAGGCGCTGCTCTTCGCGAATGCCGACCGCGATTCCATCTGGGTATCGGATGCGAGCGACGCCGCATCACGGGCGATGACCGCGGGTGTGGCGGGAAGTCACTATGGTTTTTCCGCCGCGGGAACACCGCCGGCCGGCGAGCCGGGACCTGCCGCCGCTGCGTGGTACGACGCGAGGGCCAAGTCCCTGATGCTGCTGGGCGAAAAAATCGCCGACCGCGCCGAATTTCCGCTGATGGGGCGGCACAACGTTGCGAACGCGCTGGCTGCGCTGCTCGCCGTTACGGTCGCGCACCAGGAGTACAGGAGCCCCGGCGCACGCCACCTGATGCGAGAGGCACTCGGGACGTTTCGCCCGCTGGCTCACCGTCTCGAGCTCGTGCTCGACCGGGACGGCATTCAGTGGATCGACGACTCAAAAGCCACGAATGTCGGCTCGACGGCGGTGGCAATTGACGCGATGGAGCGTCCAACCGTCCTGTTGCTGGGAGGCCGCCACAAAGGCGAGACCTACACGCAACTTGCCGCGGGGATGAAGGGAAAAGTGAAACACGTATTGGCGTACGGTGAAGCAGCCGCGAAAATCGCCGCTGATCTGGGAACGCACCTTCCCGTCGAAACGCTCGCATCGGATTTCGACGAGGTCATTCGCGCCGCCCGCCGCGCGGCAGTAGCTGGAGATGCGGTGCTGCTCTCTCCCGCGTGCTCGAGCTTCGACATGTTCGCGAACTACGAAGAGCGCGGCCGCCGCTTCGCCCACCTGGCGCGGGGCAGCGCATGAGCGAGGCGGCCCTCAACGTCAGATACCGCTGGAACATCGGGATCGAAGCAAGGATGCTGGTCATTCTGACTGCAATCCTCATGGCATTCGGCCTCGCCACCGTCTACAGTGCCAGCGCAATCGTGGAGATGGAGGCCGGCTTCAGCCACGCTCACCTGCTGCTGCGGCAGCTGCTCGGGATGGCGCTCGGCGCGGCGGCGTTCGCGATCGCTGCCAAGCTCGACGCCGAGCTGTGGGAGAAGTGGGCGTGGCCGCTGATGCTCGTCACTCTCCTGCTCCTGCTGATCGTGATTCTTCCATTCACCGAGGCAATCGCGCCACGCGTTCACGGCGCGCGTCGCTACCTGATCGGCAGCTCCGTGCAGCCTTCGGAGCTCGGCAAGCTTGCAGTGGTGATGTGGACGTCGATGCTCGTGATCAAGAAAGGTGATGGGCTGCGGAGACTTACCAAGGGCCTGCTGCCCTTTCTCGTGGTAATCGGCGCGATGGATGTCCTCGTCATGCTCGAGCCCGACCTGTCCGCGGCGATGATGTTTACGCTGGTGATGGGGATCATTCTCTTTGCGGGCGGTGTTCGTATCGGTCACTTCGTCGCGCTCGGCGTCCTGCTCGTGCCTCTGCTGTACACACAGATACAGCGACTCAACTACGCGCTCCTGAGGATGACAGCGTTCTTCGATCCGGGTGCCGCGCCTCTGGAGGTGAGCTATCAGCTCAAGCAGTCGCTCATTGCCGTCGGGTCAGGGCAGGTGCTGGGCGTTGGATTCGGGCGCGGTCGCCAGCAGTACGGATTTCTGCCCTTCGGTTATGACGACTTCATCGCCGGGCACATCGGCGAGGAGTGGGGATTCGTCGGCATGGTGCTCCTCGTCGTGGCATTCGGCATGTACGCGGCGCTGGGATTCCGCATCGCGCGCCAGGCGAGAACTCCGTTCCTGCAGCTGGTTGCGGTCGGGCTGACGATGACGATGGTCCTTACCGCGTATCTTCATATCGGCGTCGCGACCGGATTGCTTCCGACCACGGGCCTGACGCTTCCATTCATTTCATACGGTCGGTCCAACCTGGTGCTTTCACTCGTGATGACGGGAATTCTCGTGAACATCGGCAGCACGCGCGAAAGGGTTTTCGGCGGGCACGCCACCAATCCGCTCGCGCTGCGCACGGTCAACGCGCGATGAGGATCATCTTCGCCGGTGGCGGCACCGGGGGCCACCTGTATCCGGGACTCGCGATCGCGCGCGCGATCGTGAGGGAGAATCCGGCGGTAAAACCGTTCTTCATCGGCGCGCGGAGAGGAATCGAGCGCGACGTCCTCCCGCAGACGGAATTCCCGTTCGAGCTGCTCGACCTTCACCCGCTCTACCGCTCGCGCATCTGGGAGAACTGGAGAACGCTGCGCGGCGCGGTAAGCGCATGGTCACGCATCGGCACGATAGTCCGCGGCGAGGCACCGCGCTGCATCGTCGCCACCGGCGGCTACGCATCGGGTCTGGCGCTCGGCTATGGCGCGGCGAACCGGATTCCGCTCGTCCTCCAGGAGCAGAACACCTTTCCCGGAATTACGACGCGCTTCTTCAGCCGGTACGCCAGCCAGGTTCATCTCGGATTTCCCGAGGCGCGCACCCACCTCAAGCCCTCGGCGCGCACGGAGATCTTCGATTCGGGAAATCCGATCGAGCCACCGCCGGCGGATGCGTTCGCCAAAGGACCGGCGCGGGCGAAGTGGGGATTTTCCACATCCACCGGCAAGGTGCTCCTCGTGTACGGAGGCAGCCAGGGCTCGAAGGCGATGAACGACGTCGTTGCCGAGTGGGTGAAGCGCGGGCTGCCGCCCGGGCTCTCAGTGATCTGGGCGACGGGGAAGGGGAACTACGACGAGTTCTCGCGCCTCGAGACCGAGACTGTCAGGATCAAGCCTTACATCGCGCCCATCTCCGACGCATACCGCGCCGCGGACTTCGCGCTGTCGCGCGCCGGGGCGATGGCGACGGCCGAGCTGTGTGCGTGGGGAATTCCGGTGGTGGTGGTACCGCTCCCGACCGCCGCTGCGGATCACCAGACCGCCAACGCAAAGGCGCTCGTCGGAGCCGGAGCCGCCGCGCTCATACTCCAGTCCGACCTCACTACCGACCGGCTTCAATCGACGGTAGCGCGACTTCTCGCCGAGCCGCAGGAGCTGGAGTCAATGCGCGCGAAATCGCTCGAGCGCGCGCGGCCGACGGCGGCCGCCGACATTGCGAAGAAAATCCTCCGGCTCATCGAATCGACGCCGTCGCGTGGCTGAAGCCACGGACACTCCGTCATTCCCAGTGCCCAATTCCGGTAACAGCGACGGCGGTGCAATTCACTTCGTCGGCATCGCCGGCGCGGGAATGCGCGCGCTTGCGGAGCTTTTCGCGCGGCGCGGGCTCAAGGTCACGGGCTGTGACGCCAATCCGAGTACCGCCGCCGATCTCGAGCGTTTCGGGATCGAGATCATCCACGGCCACAGTCCCGATCACCTGGACGGCGTATCGGAGCTCGTCGTCACCTCGGCGATGTCGAAGGACAATGCTGAGATTACGCGTGCGCGGGAGCTGGGAGTTCCGGTTACACGCCGCGCCGAAGCGCTGGGCCGCGCGGTGTCGGGTGGAAGACTTGTCGCGATCGCGGGGACGCACGGGAAGACGACGACGACGGTAATGAGCACGTCCGCCCTTTCCGCGGCGGGGCTGCGGCCGACCGGTGTCGTCGGCGGGCGCGTCGCTGCCTGGGAGAGCAATCTCCATTACGACTCGGACGATGTCTTCGTCGTCGAGGCCGACGAGTATGACCGCTCCTTTCTCGCGCTCGCGCCGACGGTTGCGGTGGTCACTAACATGGAGGCCGACCATCTCGACATCTACCGCGATCTGGACGACATCCGAGCGACCTTTTCGCAATTCGTTAAATCGGCACCATTTATCGTGCTCTGCTCCGACGACGAGGGCGCGGAAAGCATCGCCGTTCCCAACAGCGCCGAAGTGATCAGGTATGGAATCGAGTCGCGGGACGCACGACTGCGCGCATCCCGGGTACGCGCCGCTGGAGAAGGTGCGGCGTTTACCGTGTCGTTCGATGGGAAGCCGCTCGGCGAGGTTGCGCTCCGCGTGCCGGGAATTCACAACGTTCAGAACGCGCTCGCCTCTATCGGCGCCGGGCTCGCGCTCGGCACTACGCTCGACGCAATGCGCTCCGGCCTTGAGTCCTTTGGCGGCGTCGAACGGAGATTTCAGCGCCTCGGCGATTTCGCGGGCGTGACGATCGTGGACGACTACGCCCACCACCCGACGGAGATCGCGGCGACTCTCGAAGCGGCGCGCTCCACATTTCCGGGGCGGCGGATAATCGGGGCATTTCAGCCGCACCTCTTTTCGCGGACGCGCGACTTTGCCACTGAGTTCGGCGCGGTCCTTTGCGGCGCCGACGCCGTGTTTCTCACCGACATCTATGCGTCACGCGAGAAGCCGCTGCCCGGCATTACTTCCGACCTTGTCTCGAGCGTGATGAAGACCGCGGGGCACCCGGTGGCGTGGCAGGGCGCGCGAACGGAGCTCGCGGAGGCTCTTGCTCACGTCGTGAAGCCCGGTGACGTAGTCATCACGATCGGCGCCGGCGACATCACGCTCACCGGCGGCGAGCTTAAGGAGCGCCTCAAATCGCGCGCGACCTAGGCAGCGTCACTGCCCCGCCGCGGCGCCGGATGAGAGTGCCGCTCGTGCTTCTCCTTCTCGCGCTGCTGATGGCGGGCGCCTGGGGCCTCAGCGCGGGCTCGCGTGAGCTGGCTTTCTTTCGCGTGCGCGCCGTCGAGATCCGCGGGACCCGCTACCTGCAGCCGTCGGAGGTCGTTGCGGCGCTCCAGATCGACACGCTGAGATCGCTATGGGAGGATCTCGCGCCGCTGCGCAGGCGTGTGCTTGCGCATCCGCAGGTGAGCTCCGCCACCATCGGGCGAAGAATGCCGGGCACTATCGTCGTGACTGTGCGGGAGAATCTTCCCGTCGCCCTCGTTCCCGGACCACGCGGTCTCGTCGCTTACGATTCGTCGGGCAAGCAGCTGCCGATCGATCCCACTCGCGCCGATCTCGACCTGCCGCTCGTTACGACCGCCGACCCCGCGCTGTTGCGTCTCGCGGGGTCCATCCGTCGATTCGAGCCGACCGTGTTCACGCGCCTCACCGAGGTGCGGCGCACCGGCCCCCGGGACATTCTGCTGCTGATGTCGCGGAGCTACGTGGATGTCGCGCCGCTTCCGGGCGACAGCGTTGCTCCGGCACCGACATCCCTGCGGGTACGCGTTCCAGTGGGGCTGTCAGTCGAGCGATTGGCCGATATCTTTCCCGTCGAGAGTGACCTGGCGCGCAGACAGACGCGCGTCGGCGAGCTCGACCTACGTTACCGCGATCAGGTGATCGCAAGGCTGCAATGAATCCCGACCGCCTCATCGCTGGACTAGACATTGGCTCCGCCAGGACGACCGCCGTCATCGCGGAGTCCGTCGGCGGGGAGCGGCGCAGCACGCCTACGCTGAGAATCCTTGGCGTTGGCCAGGCGAGGACGACGGGACTTCGTCGTGGAATCGTCTCCGACATCGAGGAGACGACGCGCTCCATCAGGAAAGCGATGGAGGACGCCGAGCGGATGGCCGGTACAAAAGTCGAAGGTCTCTACGCGGGAATAGCTGGCGAGCACGTCCGTGCGATGATCAGCAAGGGGATCGTCGCCGTGAATGGCGACGAGATCTCGAAGGCCGATGTCGATCGCGCCAACGATGTCGCGCGCGCGCAGCCCGTTCCGGAAGATCGCGAGCTGCTGCACGTGATTCCGCAGGAATACACCGTCGACAAGAACCAGGGCATCCGCGATCCGATCGGTATGATCGGCACGCGCCTCGAGACGGAGATGTATCTCGTCACCATCGGCAGCTCGCCGGCAATGAACCTGCGCAAATCGGTCGAGCGCGCCGGGTATCGTGTCAACGAGCTGGTGCTCGAACCGCTGGCGAGCTCGCTCAGCGTTCTCACCGAGGACGAGAAGGAGCTCGGTGTCGCGCTCGTCGAAATGGGCGCCGGCACAACCGACATCGCCGTGTTTCACGAGGGGAAAATCCGCCACCTCGGCACGATCAACTACGGCGGCAACAACGTCACCAGCGACATCGTGCAGGGAATCGGCGTGACGCAGGCTGATGCGGAACGCATCAAGGAAAAGTACGGGTGCGCGTATGAGCCGCTCGTCGATCCGCAGGACATCATCCAGCTGCCGAGCACAGTAGCGCAGGGCGAGCGTCACGTGCCGCGTGAAGTTCTCGCGCACATCATCCATCAGCGCATGGACGAGATTTTTTATCTCGTGCAGGCCGAGGTCCAGCGCGCCGGATTTTCGCAGCGG
>JACCRL010000300.1 GCA_013813605.1 Gemmatimonadaceae bacterium | reverse complement strand
GGTGGTGCTTCATCAGCTCGCGAAATCCATCCTTGAGCCGCTTGCCGACAACACGCGAATTTTCCTGGAGGCCATCCTCGTCGATCACGTCGAGAACGGCGAGGCCAGCCGCCATGCACACCGGGTTTCCGCCGAAAGTGTTGAAGTGGATACGCTGCGACAGCGATTTCGCGATATCCATCCTCGTCGTCACCGCACCGAGCGGAACACCGTTGCCAATCCCCTTCGCCATCGTGACGAAATCGGGGGTCACGCCAAAGTTCTCGAAGCCCCAATAATGATCGCCGGTACGGCCGAATCCTGTCTGCACTTCATCCGCGATGCAGAGCCCGCCATTCGCGCGCGTGATCGCGTACGCTTCCTTGAGGTAATTGGGCGCCCCGTGCGTCGCCCCGCCGACCCCCTGAATCGGCTCGGCGATAAACGCCGCAATCTTTCCTGGCGTCGAGTAGCGGATGATGCCGAGGATGTCTTCAGCGCTCTTGGTAGCGATCTCCGCGGCGGTTCCCGCGAACGGGCTGCGGTAAGGATCGGGACTGACGGCGTGATGAACACCAGTCCCACCCGCCACTGGAAACTTCCACGTGTTGTGCGACGTCAGTCCCATCGCGCTAGGACTCCCGCCATGATACCCGTTCCGCAGCGCAACCACGTCCGTGTTCCCCGTGTAGAGCCGCGCCATCGTCACCGCGAGGTCGTTCGCCTCGCTGCCACTGTTCACGAAGTAAGTGACATCGAGCCCGGCGGGCATCTTCGACGCCAGCTTCTTCGCCAACAGTGGGAAATTCGGATGCAGGTAGATCGTCGTCGCATGCTGCAGAGTTTCCGCCTGAGCTTTCAGCGCGCCGACGATCTTCGGATGGCAGTGCCCGCATGACACCGTCACGATGCCCGCGAACAGGTCGAGGTATCGCCGCCCGGTCTCGTCGAACAGGTACTGCATGTAGCCCTCGACGATGAGCAGCGGCTCGCCGTAGAGCGTGAACACAGCCGGGTTGGTGTACTGCTTCCGCATCGCAATCACTTCGGCGCGCGACGGACCTGTGTAGCGTCGCGGCTTGTGATCGCACGGAGGCATTTCCAGCTGCGTGGCGACGGCCGTCATCTCGCGGCGACCTCGTCGGACTGCGGCGCAGCGTAACCTTCCACGCCTTCGTACCCAGAGTGGTACTCAGCCGCCGCCGGACGGCGGATCTCCGACTGCAGCACGATCCTGTCTCTCCAGATCCCGCGGAACGACTCGATGTTCGTCCATCCATCCGCGGCGTGCGCATCGATGAAGTTGTCCAGCCCTGAGAGCAGCCGCTTGATGATGTTCGGCCCCACCGCCTGGTCGAGCATCGCCGAGGTGCACACCTGCACCGTGCCGCAGCCGAGGAGGAAATACGAAAGCGCCTGCGTAAAGTCCGAAACGCCGCCGATTCCCGAGAAGCTCTTGTCGGGAAACGCCTTCGTGAGCTGCGCCATCTTCGCCAGCGCCATCGGGAGGATGGCGGGACCGCCGAGTCCGCCGCTGGAAACGAGTCCATCGACGTTGATCTCGAACTCGAGTGTTTCCGGGTCGATCACCGGCAGCGACGGAAATGTATTCGACGACACGACCGCGTCCGCTCCACCGCGGAAGCACGCGCCCGCTTCGACGACGATGTCAGCCGTCGCCGGCGTCAGCTTGCACCAGACCGGAATTTTTGCGACTTCGCGCACCGCTTCCGTCACGTATGAGCAAAGCACGGAATCCTTGCCGATGTTCGAGCCCATGTCGCGCCGGTCCATGTGCGGGCAGGAGAAGTTCAGCTCGAGGCCGTCGGCGCCATTTGCCTGACACGATTCAGCAAGCTCCTGCCAGTGCTTCAGCTCCTTGTCGCTGCCCGACCCGGCCATGATCGAAGCGATCAGCACGCGATTGGGAAATGCTTCCTTGATGCGTCTGATTCGCGGCGCCCACCAGTCGAGCGTCATGTCCGAGATGAGCTCCCAGTTCCAGGATGAGTGAAGCGCCGCGCCCGGCCGCTTCTTCATCGAGACGTTCGAATCCTCGGGTGTCGTGCGCATGAACTTCGCCTTCGCGCCATAGACGTTGACCACCGGATGCAGGCCGATGGTCTTCGTCACTACGCCGCCCCAGCCCGCCTCGAACGCTCGGAGGATGTTGCTCTCCGACTCCGTCGGTGGAGCCGAGGACAGCAAAAAGGGATTCTCGAAATGAATTCCCGTGAAGTCGATCGAACGATCCGCGCACATACAACCTCCTCACTGATGATCGCGGCTCG
>JACCRL010000257.1 GCA_013813605.1 Gemmatimonadaceae bacterium | reverse complement strand
GCGGGAGGCGCGCTAACTTCGCGGGCAGGCGCCGCGGCGGCGGGCGTCCGTGGCGTCGGTGCGGGTGCCGATGGCGGCGGCGGAGCAGCTTCGTATCGTTCCTCCGCACTCTCGCGTCTGGTGAACGCACCAGCGAGTGCGGTCGCGGCAAGATCGTCCTCGGCGCTGACCCTCGTACCCGCAAACACTGATTCGAGAGATCCAACTCCGGCAGCGCTGGCCCGCGCGGCTGACGGAGGCGATCCGTATGTGTCTCCATTCATGCGGGCGGGGGGGCGCTTCCTGCCCAGGGCGGCAAAGAATTCCTTCACCGAGGGCTGGCGCGCCGCGACCAACTCAGGCTCGGCTCGCGGGTCATCGCGACCCGGCGACTCCACCGAGTCGCGCTCCGAAGGCGGGGTCGAGGACGGCGGCGAATCGATCGGCGACCGGTCGAATCCTGGAGTTTCCTCGGATCCCGGCTGGGTGGATGGCAGGGTCGGCGGCGCCTCAGTCGAGGGTGCGCGCGGCGTTTCCCGTTCGGGGCTAGGACTCTCCACCGATGGAGCATCATCGCGGCGCGACTCGGCGCCGCCCTGCTCCTCATCCTCCAGCTCCTTGAGCTTTGCCCGCAGCCGCGGCTCGTCGGGCCGCGACTCGATGAGCTGCCGGTACACGTTCAGCGCGAGAGCGCGATAGCCCTGCTGCAGGTATAGCTGCGCCATCGTCTCGTTTACGAATGGCTCCGGATTAGCGGATTGGGCGGGCCTCGATTCAGGCATCGGCGTCGCGTGAGGCGTGAGTGGCTTTGCCTCGCTTACCGGTGCGAATGGATCGGGCGGAGTATGGGCAACCTCATTGACTGCCGCGCCTGCCGGAGCCCCCCAAGTATCGAACGGATCAGGTGGCGCCGATTCCGCTGCCTCGGCCGAAGCCTCTGGCAGAGCCTCGACCGTCGCATCAGCCGGAGCGGAGTCGGAAATTCTGTCCCGCTCGTCGAAGTCTTCGTCGAGATCCGCGGGCGGTGCGGCGGGGTCCTGCCACTCCGTCGCGGGCGACGGCGGTACGTCCAGGCTTCCGGCGACTGGAGCATCCTGGGTCGTTGCTCCGGCGTCTGGCTCGGCCGTCGTTCCCTCGACCGTCGTTCCCTCGACCTGGGCTTCGTCAACCCTTCCTGCGTCGGCGGTGGCTGCCTCGGCAGCCGTTGCATCGACGGTCGTAGCGTCGGCCGCATTTACATCGACAGCCTTGTCATCCTGAGAGAGGTCATCGCTGACGATGGATTCGCGACTGGCGCTCTCGACACTGATGTCTCCGCTTCCGGAAACCTCCAGCGCGATGGACTCGCTGGTTCCGCTCGTCGTGTCTTCACTGGGATAGTGCCGTTCGAGACCGAGAAGCTCACTTCCGACCGCTACGGAATCCTGCACAATGGCCTGATCTCCACCGTCCGGATCGATGGTGGGAATCTGCTCAGACGAGGGCGGCGGCGAGGCTTCAAGCGAGGCGTCGATCTCCGACACGAGAGCGATTACCGTCGAGTCCTTCGGGTCGGCCTCGAGGAGGCGCGTATACCATTGGCGCGCTTCCGCGGTCTGGCCGGTACGCAGGGCAAGGTCACCAAGCGTGCGCAGAGCGATGAGGTTTTCGGGGTCGAGGGTGAGCGCGCCTTCGAAGACCTTGTGAGCCTCCTCGTACTCGCCGCCCTCGAAGAGTGCCTGTCCGTATACGATCTGCCCGCTCATGTGACCGGGCATCTGAGCGAGATACTCGCGGCAGATCGCGATTGCCTTCGCCGCGTTCCCCGCCTTGCGGTGCTCGTTGGCGAGGGGCGCGAAATAGCGTCGCGGGTTTTCACTGAATTTCTGTTGCAGCTCGTCAATCCGGCTCAGGCCGTCCATCCTCACCTCTGCTCAGCGCCGTAGCGCGTTCTCGTGTGCGGGCGGTGAAGATATCCCACCGCGCGAAGGCGCGTCAATCGAACTCGCGCCGCGACTTGCGTGTCTGTCACCCAAACTCATAGCTTACAAGGCTATACGCCATTCTATCGCGCTTCGATTTCGCGCCATTTCGTGTCAGGAGTAGCACCCCTTGCTGTCATCAATGCGGGCGTCCGCAAAATACATCTGGATCTTCATCGTCGTTGCCTTCGTCGGTGGTTTTCTGCTGCTCGAAACCTCCGGCCTCATGACAAGGGGCCAGATCACGCCGACGACTGCCGTTGCGAAAGTGAACGGTGAAGACATACTCGCCACCACCTGGTACCAGACGACCCAGAATCTGGAACAGCAAGCAACGCAGCGCGGAGGGCGCGGCATAACGCTCGACGAGCGCCAGCGGCTGCAGGACGAGGCGTTCGATCAGCTCGTCGCCGACGCCCTCCTGCGCCAGGAATACAAGCGCCGCGGAATCACGGTCTCGGACCAGGAAATCCTCGACGCGGCAAAGTTCAATCCGCCCCCGCAGCTCATGCAGGCGCCCGATCTGCAGACCGAAGGCCGCTTCGACCCCGAGAAATACCAGCGCTTTCTGGCCAGTCCGATGGCAAAGCAGGAAGGCCTGCTCATGCAGCTCGAACAGTATTACCGCAACGAGATTCCCAAGGAGAAGCTGTTCGACCAGGTCGTGTCCGACATCTACCTGAGCGATGCGCAGCTCTGGACCCGCTACAAGGATGCCCGCGACAGCGCGCGGATATCGTTCGTCCTTTTCTCTCCTGACCGGGTGCCCGATTCGGCGGTGCGCGTTACCGACGACGAGATCCGCGCCTACTACGACACGCACAAGAAGGAGTTCGACAGGCCAGGGCGGGCGCGAGTTTCCATCCTCACGATTCCGCGAACCGTCGGGCCGGCGGACTCAGCCTCAACCCGCTCCGTTGCCGCCGTGCTCAAGGCGCGGATTCTCGGCGGCGAGAAGTTCGAGGACGTAGCGCGCGCCGAGTCAGCCGATTCCGTTTCCGCAGCCAACGGTGGCTCGCTCGGGAAGGGCCCGAGAGGGCGCTTCGTTCCTGCGTTCGAGGCGGCGGCGTACGCGCTCACGCCCGGACAGATCTCCGACCCGGTGCTGACGCCGTTTGGCTACCACATCATCAGGCTCGACGAGCGAAAGGGAGACACCCTGTCGCTGAGGCATATCCTGCTGCGCATCCAGCAGAGCGATTCCGCGGCCGTGCGAACTGATCGAAAGGCTGACTCTCTCGCCCTCATCGCGGCGTCGGCGGAGGACCCGCGGAAGTTCGACGAGGCAGCGCGGACGCTAAACCTTCCGATCCTGCGCGCGGAAGCAATTGAGGGGAACTCGGTCACGATCAGCGGCAAATTCATTCCCAGTGTCGGACCCTGGGCCTTCAAGGGCGCGCGTCCTGGCGAGACGAGCGAGTTGTTCGACGCCGAAGACGGATACTACATCGCGCGTCTCGATTCGCTGCGGCCGGCCGGGGCCCTGTCTCTCGACCAGGCGAAGGGCGACATCCGCACCTTTCTCGTGCGCAGAAAGAAGGTTGACCAGCTCATCACGCCGGCAAACAACTTCGCCAAGGTCGCAGCCGCCGGGACTCTCGAAACGGCGTCGCAGCTGATGGGCATGAAGGTCGTGAAGCCCGCGGTGTTCAGTAGAGTCAGCGGCGCGGCAGAGCTGACGGGACTTCCGGAAATCGTCGGCGCGTCCTTCTCGCTTCCGCTCGACCAGGTCAGTGAACCGCTGAAAACCGTTGGTGGCGTAGCTGTCATGCGCGTCGATGAGCGCACTCCAGCATCAAGAGCTGCCTTCGATGCGCAGAAAGACGCGCAGCGTCAGGCCGAGACTCAACAGCTCAGACAGCAGCGAGTGAGGGAGTTTCTCGGCAACCTGCGGCAGGCGGCAAAGATCGACGACCGGCGCAAGAGCGTCGAGTCGTCGTCGCAGCGCTCAGTTCAGTAGTCGCTTCGGCGGCGTCCGCTCGGCGTCATCGGCCGCGCGCTGCTGCTGCTGCATCTCCAGCTCCGCAGCCGTCAGTCGCGGCTCGGCGTTCGGCATGGAGTCGCCGCCGACCTGGCGGGTCGCGTCGTTGATGTTCTTCTTGAACTCCTTGATACCCTTCCCCATCGAACCCGCGATCTCCGGTATGCGCTTGGCGCCGAAGAGCAGCAGGATGATCACCATGATGATCAGAATTTCCGGCAGGCCCAGATTGCCCATGTCTATCTCCTAGAAAAGCGAACGTGCGATCAGATAAGCAATCAGTACACCAAGAAGGCTCAACAGTGACACATCGAGCGCAACGGGACCGACCGCAAACTTCAGTATAATCAGGTCGATCGGCAGCGGCCCGATCGCGGGCGTGACCCCGGTGGTGAAAAACTCCTTTGCCGCTCCGGGAGGAAGAAAGCGGCGTGCTACCTGGGCAAGCAGGCCGCCGGTGATGAATCCGGCTGCCAGCACCAGCGAATGAAACAGCACTCCGCGGTGTCTGGTGGGTCCCCGGGACGGTGGCATTATGCGTGTCGCTCCATGACGTAGGAAATTGACGCGTTGAGGCTGCGGCGCGCTACCGTGTCGGGAAGATCCCGCAGGGCCTCACTGGCACGTTCGGCAAACTCCTCTCCGCGCTGGCGGGCGTATTCGAACCCACCACACTCGGAGACGATGCGAACCACGCGGGCGATACTTTCGTCGCTCGCGTCGTTGTTCGCGAACAGCGCCGTAACCTCCCGGCTCGATGCGGGGCTCATCTCCCGAAGCGCGAAAATGAGAGGCAGCGTGACCTTATGCTCACGCAGATCCAGCCCGGAGGGCTTCCCGGTCGTTTCCTTCTGCTCGGTATAATCGATCAGGTCGTCAACGATCTGGAAAGCCATGCCAAGGTTCTCTCCGTATCTGCCGAGCGCCTCCATGTACTGGCGTGCACCGGATAGCGCGCCGAGCTCGAGGGCAGTTCTCATCAGTGACGCAGTCTTCGAGCGGATCAGGTCGAAGTATTCAGCTTCGCTGAACCGAAGCGGCTCGGACACTCCGAGCTGCCGCATTTCGCCGAGCGTCATCTCAGTCGATGCACGAGTGAGCGCCCGGAGCGCCTCGATGTCTCCCTGCTCAACGAGGTGCGTGAGCGCGGTCGCGTACAGAAAGTCTCCCATGATCACGGAGATCTGGTGGCTGAACAGCGAGTTCACGGTTGGCATTCCGCGGCGCAGAACGGAATGATCAACGGCATCGTCGTGAACGAGCGTCGCAAGGTGGATCAGCTCGAGCGAAGCCGCGAGTGATACTGCTTTCCGCTCCGGCGTCCCAGCCGTTTCGCTGGCAAGCAGCAGCAATGTCGGGCGGAACATCTTGCCGCGCATCGCGAGCAAATGCGAGCTCACCGTTCCGACGAGCGGAAGCTCGCTGCTGACAATAGCCGCCATTTCCGCAGACACCGCACTGAGGCGTTCGCGAACGGGCGCCTGAATTTCCTGCAGTGAAGTGGAGACGGACTTGTTGATGCTTATTGTGCGGGAGGCGTCAGCAGACGCAGCTCTCACCTTGACGCAGCCTTGCTCGCCTTTCCGAGGCGCTTTCGCACGTCGCGGAAATCGATGTCGATGGCGAAAACGCGCTGGTAGTAGGAAGCGGCGTCTTTCACGTGACCCATTTCCTCGGACGCGAACCCGAGCAGGTAGAGAACTCCGATGAGCTCTTCGTCCTCGAGCCCCGGCTCGCGCAGACCGCGGGAGAGAAGCGTGACGGCGACTTCGTGCTCCTCGCGATCGATGAAGCACTGACCAAGTGCCTCGTAGGCACGGATGCGATTGGTGGAGCCGCGGAGTGCTTTCTGGAACTCCGAGATGGCCTCATCGAGAAGCCCCATCTCCCGATAGGCGACGCCCAGATCATAGTGACTGTCGAAGTCTTCGTCCTCGACGTTGGCGGCGACGCCAGCCTTGAACTTCTCGAGCATGTCGGCAAAGTCCGCCTGCTCGTCACCGACGCGCTTCTCGTCCGTGGCGATCATTCGCGTCGAGCGCGGTCCCGTATCCTCGCGGAGCCAATCCGCGAGGTCTACGAAATCATCGTCTCCACCCGCCGCTGCCTTCTGCTTTGTTGTTACAGGCGCGACAGGAGCGGTCTCCTTGCGACGCGGCTCCGTAACAGGCGCGGGAGGGGGCACATCGTCCAGCTCAGGCTCATCGGGCGCCGTCGGGGCAACCCTTTCGTTGATGACGTCGTCCTCGACCTCGTCGCTCACAACCGCGGTGTCCTCGTTGCTGGCCGATTCCAGCTCTACCTGCCCGGGGCCCTCGTCGGTGAGCGACTCGACTCCTGCCGGCTCGGTCTCCTCCGCAGCGGGTTCGATGATCGGCTCGGCATCGGTGGCCTGCACGGTTTCGGCGGCGAGCGGAATCTCCAGGGATTCAACGACAGGCTCGTCGCCGCGCCACGAGCTGGCGACCAGATCCGGCTCTAACTCCGGCTCCGGCTCTAACTCCGGCTCCGGCTCCGACTTGGGCTCCGCCTCCGGATCCGGATCCGCATCCAGGGCGGCGGGAAGGATTTCCAGCTCGTCAATTTCGTGCCCACCCGTTGCAGCAACCGTCCTGTCGGCTCGGTCATCCTCGAGGACTAACAGGCCGGCAAGAGGATCGGAGGTGTCTTCGACGTTTGACACGAGCTTGTCGTAGTTCTCCGCGGCGAGTGGAAGATCGATTGTCAGCGACTCGTCGGCATCTGAGCTGATCCCCTCGAGTGCGGATTCGACTCCAGGCAGAGAATCGGCGAAAGCCGGAATGGACATGTCGGCAGTGGGCTCGAGACCTTCGAGCGGCGTGATCTCGATGCCCTCGGCAACGGGATCCTCCTCGATGTCAGCCACCGGGGCCGGGATGTCGATGTCAGCGGCCACTTCAAGCTCGTCCATGAGTGGCACCT
>JACCRL010000228.1 GCA_013813605.1 Gemmatimonadaceae bacterium | reverse complement strand
GTTCTGGCCGATGCTTTCGCGACCCGCTTGTCTGGATTGGACTTCGCCGCCATTTACTGCTCCCTTCCTATGAGGATGCATACGACAAAGGCAAGCGCGGTGCCGTACAAGTTCCACCGTTCAATCTTTTTTCTCGCTGCCTCTGTCGCAGGAACTGACGCACCCGCCACTATTCAGCAGGACGATCGCCGCCCTTGTCCCGCGGCCAACTCTCTACGGGAGATTTTCCATGATTCTCTGTGAGCGAAGCTTCCGACTCCCGTTTTTGCTGTCTCTAGCCACTGCCGGCACAATATCCCTGTCGTGCACGTCTGCCCCTGCTCCTGTTACCGCTCCTCCGGTACAGGCGCCCGTCGGCGTTCGCGTCGCAAACGCATCGGCCGGCGCGCAACCCGGTCCCGATGCGGTTACGCGGACCACGATATACGAGAGTCCGCGCACCGTCACGCAGGTGCTTCGCCTCGCGCCCCGCGCTCGAATCGCGGAGCACCATCATCCCTTTTACGACGAAACTTTTCTGATCCAGCAGGGACGGATACGGCTCATTCTGGATGGACGGCCTCATGACCTTCGCGCTGGGGATTTCGTAGTGATGCCGGCGGGCACTGTGGTCTCGGGGCAGAATACCGGAGACGATGAAGCCCGGGTGGTGGTGGCATTCAGCAATACGGGAAGGGCCGGGCCGCTCAGCGTCTCCGGCTCACCTCACCACTAACCGCGAACCACCAACAACTCGCATTCACGCATTCCTTCCCAATCGTGACGGACCTGCGCGCTACGCTCGAGAGGACGCTCGGCGATACCTATAGCATCGAGCGCGAGCTGCACGGCGGGGCAATGAGCCGAGTGTTCGTGGTCATGGATCGCCAGCACGGCCGGGAGGTCGTCGTCAAGGTGCTGGCCGCGGAAGTCGCCGCCGGCGTCAGCGCCGAACGATTTCGCAGAGAGATACAGATCGCTGCCAGGCTGCAGCATCCGCACATCGTCCCTGTACTCTCTTCGGGAGAAACGGGCGGCGCGCCGTTTTACACGATGCCCTTCGTCGAGGGGGAATCGCTGCGGGCCCGCCTCGCCCGGGTGGGCGAGCTCCCGGTGGAAGAGGCGGTCCGCATACTCCGCGAAGTCGCCAGCGCGCTCAGCTACGCGCACAAGCAGGGGGTGGTGCACCGGGACATAAAGCCTGACAACATCATGATCTCCAACGACTTCGCGCTCGTCACGGACTTCGGTGTGTCCAAGGCAATGAGCGAGTCCGCAGCGACCCCCCAGATCTCTACCCTGACGGGTCTTGGCGTCGCGCTCGGCACGCCCGCCTACATGTCTCCGGAGCAGGCCGCGGCCGACCCCGCCTCCGATCATCGGACCGATATTTACGCATTCGGCGTGATGGCGTACGAGATGCTTACCGGTTCGCTCCCGTTCGCCGGCCGCTCAACTCAGGCAATGCTCGCCGCGCACGCCGTCTCCAAACCCGAGGCGGTGGACCGGAGACGACCGGGGATTCCACGCGCGCTTGCGGCTCTGGTGATGCGCTGCCTGGAAAAGCGTCCAGCCGACCGTCCGCAGAGCGCGTCCGAGCTGCTGCAGATTCTCGACGATCCGACGATTCACGATCGTCGCAGGGGGGGGGCCGCCGTCGGCGGATGGAAGAACCCCCGCACGCTGGTCGCAGCAGCAGTCGCTGCGATTGTAGTAGCTGGAACGCTCGCCGTCGCAAGCCGGCAGCGCGAACAGCCACGCGATGTGGCGCGCGAGCTCAACTCTGTCGCGGTATTGCCGCTGGTCAATGTCGGCGGCGACGCGAAGGACGAATACTTCAGCGACGGGATGACGGATGAGCTCGCCAACGCGCTGGGCAAGCTGCCGGGGCTGCGCGTGGCGTCGCGCACTTCGGCGTACGCGTTCAAGGGCAAGAGCGACCTCGACGTCGGCGAGATAGGCAGGAAACTCCGCGTGCAGGCGATTCTCGAAGGCACTGTTCGCCGCTCGGGTGACCAGCTTCGCGTCGGCGCCCAGCTTACGAGCGTCAGCGACGGATTGTCGCTGTGGTCGGACACCTATCAGCGAACCACGAGTGACATTTTCTCTGTCCAGGATGACATCGCGCGCTCCATCGCCGGCGCGCTGAAGCTGAAGCTCAGTGGAAATGCGGGAGAGCTGTCGTCGAGCTCGCGCGGCACGGAAAGCCTCGCCGCGTACGACTCGTATCTGCGCGGCCGGTATTTCTGGAATCGCCGCGGCGCGTCCAACCTCCAGCGGGCGCTCGAGTATTTCGAGGAGAGCATTCGCCGGGATCCGAGCTTCGCGCGCGCTCATGCGGCGCTCGCCCTCACTCACGCGCTGCTTCCTGAGTACACGGATCACCCGCCGCCCGACGGGCTGGGGAAGACCCGCGCGGCGGCACTACGCGCGCTCACGCTCGACAGCACGCTCGCCGAAGCGCACACGGCTCTTGGCCTCGCGCTCGTGCATGCGTGGGACTTCAAAGCCGGCGACCTGGCATATCGGAAGGCTATCGCGCTCGATTCCCGATATCCAACGGCTCACCAGTGGTATGGCGAGCTGCTTTATCACACCGGTCGCATCGACTCCAGCCTGGTGGAGATTCGGCGGGCATTGGAGCTGGATCCGCTCGCCCCAATCTTCCCCGTCGCACTGGGCTACGCGCTCATGCTGGCCGGACAATTCGAGCAGGCCCTCGCCGAGTTCGCGAAGGCCGAGGAGATCGCGCCCGGACTGGATATAACAAGGCAGCTGGTCGCCCAGGCGCACTTGCAGGGCGGCCAAGTCGAAAAGGGAGTTCAGGAGATGGAGGCGGCCGTCAGGCAGGACAGCACGACGCTCCTGACGAAGGGCAAGCTCTGTCATGCCTACGGCGTCGCCGGGCGGCGGGCCGACGCGGAAAAGCTGTTGACGGAAATAAGGGCGAGAGGGGCCCGCGAGCCTGCATCATCACTGACACTGGCAATTTGCGAGCTTGGCCTTGGCAATCGTTCAGCGGCGCTCGCTGCAATGGAATCGGCGGTGAGGAACCACGAGCTTGCCGTTTTTACCGCCTTTTCGCCGCTGCTGGACAAAACATGGGAATCCCTGCGCGGCGACCCCCGGTGGAACGGAATACTGCGCGGGGCAAACCTCGCAGATTACTCCGTGAAGAAAGCCAATAATCGCTGCCCGCCGACAACGCGTTCAGCTGCAGTAAAGATCAGTCCTCGTACTTCCTCGGCGCCGTCGGGTGAGGCTTTTCCTCGTCCTCGGTGTCGAATTCGTCATCGAGGTCGATGAGATCGTCGTCGAGGTCGTCGTCATCGTCGTCGTCGTCGTCCAGATCGTCGTCGTCCAGCTCATCGTCGTCGAGCTCATCGTCCTCGAGATCGTCGCCAGCGAGGTCGTCATCCTCGTCGTCGTCGTCGTCATCCTCGAGGTCGTCCACGGGATCCTCGTCCTCCGGATCTCCGTCGGGTGCCCGCTTGGCCAGCCACGCATTCGCCTCCTCGTCGTCGAGGAAACTGCCCGCGGACCCCACCATGGCGCACATTTTCTAGCCTCTCCTTGGTTAGACCGACAGCCGCTCGCGCTTCGCTTCGCGAGAAAGTTTCTTGCGATCGTTCGCGCCGAGGAAGCGCTTCCGGAGGCGGATCGCCTGCGGCGTCACTTCGATCAGCTCGTCTTCCTCGATATACTCCAACGCCCCTTCGAGCGTCAACTCCCGCGGCGGCTCGAGCTGGATGTTCTCGTCGCTCGACTTCGAGCGCATGTTCGTGAGCTTCTTTTCTCTCGTCGGGTTCACATCCATGTCGCCCGGGCGCGAGTTCTCTCCCACCAGCATCCCCTCATAAACGGAATCACCGGGCGACACGAAAAGGGTAGCGCGCTCCGACAGATTCGCAAGCGCAAATGCGACAATGACCCCCGGCTCCATGGAAACGAGGGTGCCGCGCATGCGCCCCGCAAGCGGTCCCGCCCACGGGCCGTACTCCAGGAAGCGGTGGTGCATGATGCCCGTGCCGCGCGTGTCGGTAAGAAACTCCGACCGGTAGCCGAAGAGCCCGCGCGCCGGAATTTTGTAGAGAAGTCGCACCATTCCCTGCCCCGGATTCTTCATCTCCAGCATCGCCGCGCGCCGGGGCCCGAGCTTCTCGATGACAACGCCGAGGAACTCCTCGGGGACGTCGATCGCAAGCTCCTCGTAGGGCTCGAGGCGCTCGCCGTTGGCGCCCTCGCGGGTGATGACGCGCGGCCGCGAGACCTGGAACTCGTAACCCTCGCGGCGCATCGTCTCCATCAGGATCGTGAGGTGCAGCTCACCGCGCCCGGAGACGGTCCAGGTGTCGGTCGACTCGGTGTCCTCGACGCGGAGCGCGACGTTCCGCTCGAGCTCCTTGTAGAGGCGCTCCCTGAGCTGCCGTGAGGTGACGAACTTCCCCTCCTTCCCGGCGAACGGCGAGTTGTTGACGAGAAAGTCGACGGAGATGGTTGGCTCTTCCACCGAGATGCCCTCGAGCCGCTCGGTATGCTCGAGATCCGTCACCGTGAGCCCGATCTCCACCCCTTCGAGTCCCGCCAGCGCCACGATTTCGCCCGCCGCCGCCTGTGCGACTTCGAGCCGGTCGAGGCCTTCGTAGGCGAACAGCTTGGTTACCCGCGACTGCTCCGCTTTCTGCGACGGGTCAAGCGGCAAGAGCGCGACGGCGTCGCCGACGTTGATTGTGCCACGCTCGATGCGGCCGATTCCCAGTCTGCCGAGGTAGGGGGAATGGTCGATAGTCGACATCAGCATCTGGAAGGGGCTCACGTCGTCGCTCGGCGGCGCCGGCACATGACTGATGATCACATCGAAGAGCGGGGCGAGATCAACGGGCGTTACGTCCATGTCCATCGTTGCCACGCCCTCGCGCGCCGACGCGTATACAAACGCCGCGTCGAGCTGGCCCTCGGTCGCCTCGAGCTCGATGAGCAGGTCGAGCACCTCGTCATGCACGCGCAGCGGGTCGGCGCCGGGACGGTCGATCTTGTTAATGACGACGATCGGCGTGCGGTGGAGCGCGAGCGCCTTCCGCAGCACGAACCGTGTCTGCGGCATCGGGCCGTCGAACGCATCGACGACGAGCAGAACGCCATCCACCATGCGCAGGATGCGCTCGACCTCGCCGCCAAAATCGGCGTGGCCGGGCGTGTCAACGATATTGATCTTCGTCCCTTTCCAGCGCACCGACGTGTTCTTGGCGAGGATCGTGATGCCGCGCTCGCGCTCGAGCGGGTTGGAGTCCATGACGCGGTCCATCACGACCTGGTTCTCGCGGAACGCCCCCGCCTGGCGAAGCATCTTGTCGACGAGCGTCGTCTTGCCGTGATCGACGTGCGCGATGATGGCGACGTTGCGAATTTCCAGTTTTCCCATAGCCCTGTAAGCTAGCTAGCCTTGCAAGTGGCTCCGCTGGTGTCGGTTGGCGCAAATGCGTTAGTTTCTATCCGTGCTCGGTCGGCTGCTCGCCATAATCCTGCTCGTGCTCCTCAACGGGTTCTTCGTCGGCGCCGAGTTCGCTCTCGTCCGTTCCAGGCGCACGCGTCTGGAAGCGATGGTGCGGTCCGGCGACCGCCTCGCCCGCTTTGCTCTTCGGGCGTCCTCCAACATCTCGGGCGTGCTCTCCGCCAGCCAGCTTGGCGTTACGCTCGCCAGCCTTGGGCTGGGCTGGGTCGCGGCGGCGACACTCGGCGAGGTGCTGGCGGATCTCTTCGCGGGTTTGCCGAATGCGATGGATGTCTCGCTTCGCCTCACCGTCGGCGCGACTGTCGCGTTCGTCCTCGTCGCCTACCTGCACGTCGTGTTCGGCGAGCTGACCCCCAAGGCCGCGGCACTCAACCACCCGGAGCGGGTCGCCCGCTGGCTCGCGCCACCGCTCCTGGTTTTCGGGTGGCTGACGACGCCCTTTACGTGGATCCTCATCAAGTCCTCCAACGTCATCCTGCGCGCGCTTGGCCAGAAGGAGGTCGGCAAAGAGGAAAGTGTCCACTCTCCGGACGAGATCCGCCTCCTCGTCGAGCAGTCGCAGGAGAGCGGCCAGATGCAGGCGCACGACGCCGACCTGATCGACGCCGTGTTCGAGTTCTCGGAAAAGAACGCGCGCGAAGTGATGACTCCGCGCACCGACCTCATTGCCCTTCCGATCGAGGCGACGCTGTCGGAAGTGCTCGAGGTAGTGGAAGAAAGCGGCCTCTCGCGATTCCCCGTCTACGACGAGTCGATCGACAACATCGTCGGGGTCGTGCTGGCGAAGGACCTGCTCAAGTACCTGTCGCCGCGCTCGAACACGGACACCTTCGACCTCCCCTCGATCATGCGGCCCGTTCACGTCATCCCCGGCTCTCGCGAAGTCGAGGAGGTGCTCGCCGATTTCAAGCGGCTCAAGGAGCACATGGCGGTCGTGCTCGATGAGTACGGCGGTACCGCCGGTGTCGTGACGATGGAGGACCTGCTCGAGGAGATCGTCGGGGAGATTCTCGACGAGTACGACACGCCTGAAGACGAAGACGCGCCGCTGGACAGGACACCCGGTGAGACGATGGTGCCCGGCAGCACGCACATCGGCGAGCTGAACGAGCATTTCGGGCTCAGCATCTCCGAAGAGGACTACAACACCATCGGCGGCTACATATTCGGCGCGCTGGGCAGGCTGCCGGTGCTCGGCGACAGGGTCGTCGCCGGCGGGGCGATTTTTACGGTACGCGAGATGGATGGCCGCCGTATCGAGACGCTGGCGGTGGATCTCCATACGATGGGTGACCGCCGGCTTATCGAGCGCGGG
>JACCRL010000223.1 GCA_013813605.1 Gemmatimonadaceae bacterium | reverse complement strand
GATTGTGTTGGGAAGATTCACTCTGGGCTCGCTAGGCGAGCGCCTTCAGCACCAGCTTGCTAACCGCCTTGAGGGTGTCGAACACGCCGTCGCCGTTGACCGCCACCGCTTCGAAGTAGGGCGCGCGCTCGACCCACTCGCCGCCGGGCAGCTGGTCGACGAGGTTCTCGCCGGCGTGGTACGGATCCGGGGCTACCCGGGACTTCGCCGGATCCTCGACCTCCCATCCGGGATTGAGCGCCGCTTGCAGCTCGCTGATCGGCGACGCGCTCGCCAGGTCGCGCTTGTTGTACTGCACGACGAAGGGCATGCGCGTCAGGTCGTACCCGTACTCTGACATGTTGTCGTACAGGTTCTGCATCGACTCGAGATTCGCTTCCATGCGCTCCGCCTGCGAGTCTCCGACGAAAACGATACCGTCCACGTTCTTGAGAATCAGCTTGCGGCTGGCGTTGTAATAGACCTGGCCGGGCACTGTATAAAGATGAAAGCGCGTCTTGAACCCGCGGATCGTGCCAAGATCGACGGGCAGGAAATCGAAGAACAGCGTGCGTTCCGTTTCCGTGGCCAGCGATATGAGCTTGCCGCGCGTTTCCGGCTTCACCTTGCCGTAGACGTGCTCGAGGTTCGTTGTCTTGCCGCCGAGCCCGGGACCATAGTAAACGATCTTACAGTTGATCTCGCGCGAGGCGTAGTTGATCATCGACACTTCTAGCTCTTCCTCACCAGTTGAAGAGTTTGTCGATTTCGTCGTCCGCACCTTCAAGCAGATGCTTTGGTGCGTCGCCGTCCCGACCGCGCGAAAATACGCGATCCACCAACAGCGTCAACTCGTCGATCTCGTCCTTCATTCTCAGGCGGACGAGCCCCACGGTCGTGCGAGAATCGAAGATTATCACCAGCAAGAGCCGCCGCGCGACATCGGCGACGTAAATGGATTCGTTTTCGCCCTGATGGAACAGGCTGGAGAAGTCTGTTTCGCCGACGAGCCTTGCGAGCTGGTCGTTGGCGCTGAAATCGGCGGCCGTGAGCGTGGCGAACGTGGTCGTATCCAGGTTCGGCGCGTCGCCGACGGTCGTCACGAGCTGGCCCGACCGGTCGACGAGGAGCGCAAAGGTCGCGCTCGTCTCACTGAGAAACCGCTTCAGCGATTCGGAAATAGCTGCGAAATCATCTTCGGTGAACGACCAGTTCGCTGTGCCGGCGGTCATCTAGCTCCGCTCACAGTGCCGCTTCCAGCCGCTTGAGCATGCGTGCGCCACGCGCCCTGAGGAGCGGGCGCTGCTCCCACGCGATGTACTCGCGCAGGATCTGGGCAGTGGCAAGGCTTGGTCGCGCGCGAAGAAAGCCGAGCGCGGCAACGCGCCGGAACGGAGACGAGCTGAACAGGTCGCGGCGGAACTGGCGCTGAAGCTGGCTCCAGACGAGTCCGCCGGCGGCCACTCCGCCGACGAAACCAGCCGCCACCAGACGGGCAGCCTTCGCGCTCACGACATTGCCCGGCGGGCAGTCAACGCCTGTGCGATGGTGACACCATCCGCGTATTCGAGATCGCCACCTACCGGGAGGCCGCGCGCGATGCGTGAGATCGTAAGCGGGTACCGTGACAGCTTGCGCTGAACGTACAGCGCCGTGGTCTCGCCCTCAATGCTCGGATTCGTCGCAATGATCAGTTCGCGTACAGCTCCAGCCGACACTCGCGTCTCCAGCTGCGGGATGGTGAGGTCTTCCGGGCCGACGCCGTCGAGAGGCGAGAGGCGGCCTCCAAGGACGTGATAAACGCCCCGGAACTCGCCCGACCGCTCGATCGCCCCGATATCGGAAGCTTCCTCTACTGCGCAGATGACTGCCGTGTCCCTGCGGGCGTCACGGCAAATCGCGCAAAGCTCTTCCTCAGTCAGGTTGTAGCACTGCGAGCACGGCCGCACCTTTTCGGTGAGCGTCGACAGGGCGTTCGCCAGCTTCCGGCTCTGGTCGGGAGCCTGCCGGAGGAGGTGGTAGGTAAGCCTGAGCGCGGTCTTCCTGCCGATACCGGGGAGCTTCGACAGCTCCGCGGCGAGATCGTCGATTGCTCCCACTCTAGAACGGCAGCTTGAAAGGAAGATTCAGTCCGCCGGTCAGCTTGCTCATCTCCGTGCGCGCGAGATCGGCAGCCTTCTTCTGGGCGTCGTTCACGGCGACGAGGACGAGGTCCTCCAGCATCTCTACATCGGTTGGCTGCACGACGGCGGGATCGATGCGAACGCGGGTGACGGTGCCCTTCCCGTCGGCTTCGACGGTCACCATCCCGCCGCCCGCCGCACCACTGACGGTCTGTTTCTGAAGCGCGTCCTGCATCTCCTGCATGCGCGACTGCATCTGCTGCGCCTGCTCGAAGATTTTGGAAAAGTCAGCCATTTGGTTTCCTGTAAGCGTGAGCTCGTTCAGTCGAGCAGTTCGAGATCGAGCGCGTCGATCGCCGCGCCAAGGCCGGGATCCTTCTGCCTGAGCACACCGAGGCGCTCTTCCCTGAGAGCCTCCGGCGTCATGCGGCTTCGATTGGTGTCGCGGGCCGTGCTCTCCATCGCGCGCTTCATCTCCTGCACCGATGCGTCGGTGGCGGCCTGAGTGGGAGCGGGCGCCCAGTCGGGAGGCGACGACGGCGCTGCAACCGAAATGGGCCGCACGGGCGGTGCCGGATGCCGTGGTGTCGCATTCGGCGGCCGCGCTGCCGAGCGAGCCACTGGTGTCGCGGGCGGGTACGCGGGTGCCGACCTCACCGCCCCGACGCCGGCGCTGCCTCCGGACGGCGCCGATGCATCGGCCGCGTTGCCCAGTCCAGCGAGCATGTCCTCGAGTAACACGGTCTTGTCCAGCAGCGCCATTCGGACGAGGAGCATCTCAACGAGAAGCTGCTGCTGTCCGCTCTTCCGGAACGTCGGCTCAAGGGCGTTGATGGCACTGATCATCCGCAGCAGGTCGCCGGCCGAAAAGAGATTCTTTCTCTCGGCAAGCGAGGCAGCGGCCGTCGTCGAAACTCCGTCCGCCTTCCCGCTTAGCACGACGGTCAGCTGGGCGCGCAGAATGTCCGCAAAGCCGGCGAGAAAAACCCCGAAGTCGACGCCAGCGTCGGCGAGCCTGTTGACGGTCGTGAATATTTCACCAGCGCGATGGGAGCCGATGATGTCGAGTATTGCGATGAACTCGTCTTCCGGGACGAGGCCGAGCGCCTCGCGCACTCGTTCGGCGGTGAGCGGGCCGGTTCCGATGGAGATCACCTGGTCGGTGAGGCTGAGCGCATCGCGCATCGATCCATCGGCGGCGCGCGCGATCATGCCCAGCGCATCGCTCGACGCCGTTACATCCTCGGCGGCCAGAACCGTGGCGAGCCGGCGGGTGATGTCGGCTGGACCGATTCTTTTCAGGTCGAAGCGCTGGAGGCGGCTCAGCACCGGCGCCGCCGTCTGCGCGATCTTCTGCGGCTCCGTGGTTGCGAATACGAAGATCACGCGCGGCGGAGGTTCCTCGAGAATCTTGAGCAGCGCGTTCCATGCTTCCCGCGTGAGCATGTGCGCTTCGTCGACGATGTAGACCTTGTAGCGGTCGTCGCCGGAAGGAGCATACATCGCCCTTTCCCGCAGGTCGCGCGCGTCATCGACGCCGCGGTTGGACGCGGCGTCGATCTCAATGACATCGAGACTGGACGAACCGCTCCAGGTGCGGGTGCACGAGGTGCACTCGCCGCAGGGCTCTCCATCGTCACGCTTCCGCTCGCAGTTGAGCGCCATTGCCAGGACACGCGCGAGCGTCGTCTTGCCGACGCCGCGCGGTCCGCAGAGCAGATACCCGTGCGCGACCCTCTGCCTGGCGATAGCCCCGCGCAGCGTGTTGGACACGTGCGACTGGACGGCTACGTCAGCAAAGGTCTTCGGGCGGTACTTTCTCGCGAGGGCTAGAGACATTTCTGCGGTGGACGGCTCTCGTAGGACTGCAACAGAATGCGTTATCAGCTATCCGCTCTAAAGCTATCCGCTTATAGCTGCAGACGACCCGCTATCGGACTAACTGCCGCCCTCCAGCTTGGGAAGCTGGCATTCTACCAACTGAATTACGGCCGCATATGTCTCACAATCTAGTGCCTTCACCTGGCCGCAG